>NZ_JBXWRL010000021.1:0-81435 GCF_059612885.1 Ruegeria sp. YKSD179
GTCAGAACCCGAGGATCAATCGACCAGCCTTTCCAATCGAGACGTTCAGTTTATCCAGGCGGTGCGTGCGAATGGAAAGCCAATCGTGTATCGCAACGAAGACACGGGTTGGGGCTGGCCACCATATTTCAAGTTCGACACTGCCAACCTATACACAGAGGCTAATGACGCTAAATCCACAAAGGATAATCCGGATTGGGTTGTCGTAACCTACTATGGCTGGCGTAATGAGTTTATGTCGATCTTTCCCAACGCGATTTTCATAAAACACGTCGAAGGCCCCGATGCACGCGTTATTCCCTGGTTTAACATTGTCTTTCTAATCATTTTTGCCGCATTTATATGGGCGATTTGGGTTCGCTGGCGCCGATTTCGGCAGGCACGGATTGACCCAATGCTGGAAAGCGTTGAGGATGGTTTTTACGCCGCTGGAGACGCGATTGAGGAAAAACGAGGCCGTTTCCGCAGGTGGCTGGATTCATGGAAATCTAAGTGATCACTTGTGGGTGAGAATAAGGGTAATTGCATTTCTGCGTTGCGCCATACCTCACGACAAATTCGGCATGTAAGGCACCTGCAGCCTTTATTGTTTTCAGTATGTCTATCATGTCCCGTGGTGAGACACCCAGCGCGTTTAGTCCTGAAACAACCTCAGAAAGTGTGGCAGCTTCGGGAATCTCGGCAAGGCCAGTACCCTCTTCTTCCTCGATTTCGGCAACGGTTCTTGGTACAACAACGGTTTCGCCACGCGCAAACGGGTTGGGCTGAACAGCGACGGGCGTCTCTTCGACTGTTAAAGTCAGGTTGCCCTGAGAAACGGCAACACGTGAAATTCTGACATCGCGCCCCATGACAATGGTGCCTGAACGTTGATCCACAACAACGCGTGCCTTGGCTTCTGGCTGAACCAATATGTTCTCGATGCGCCCAATGGCGTGCGCGGTTGAGATCGATTGCGTCGCTGCAATGTCTATCTCGACAGTCCCGGAGTCGCGCATGATCGCGACTGCGCGATTGAATTCCGCATTGATGGCTGTTTCGATGCGCCCGGCCGTGGTGAAATCGGGTTCCCGCAAAGCTAGTCGCATTTGAGTAAGGGCAGAAAGTTCAAAGTCAATTTCGCGTTCTACCCGTGCGCCAGACGGAACCACGCCCGAGGTCGGTACGCCACGTACGACGGATGCCGCCTCGCCTTCGGCTACCGCTCCGCCCGCGAGTACAGTGCCTTGAGCCACCGCGTAAATCTGACCATCCGCTGCGTTCAAGGGAGTCATGATCAATGTACCGCCCAACAAGCTTTTGCTGTCGCCAATCGCTGAAACGGTGATATCAATTTGGCTTCCAACTCGGGAAAACGGTGGCAGGCTTGCTGTCACCATTACGGCAGCAACGTTCTTTGGCCGAAATTCTTCTCCGGTCACGTTTACGCCCAGACGTTCAAGGATGTTGTACATTATTTCTTCGGTAAATGGCGAGTTCCGCAGGCCGTCACCTGTACCGTTCAGCCCGACGACCAGACCATATCCCACAAGATCGTTTCCACGCACGCCGTCGAAATCCACCAAATCCTTAAGGCGGATCGCACCGGCCGTTGCCAGTCCTGGAAGCAGGAATAAAATAAGCGCAAGAACCCTCATCTCAGGAAATTCACCAACGATAGAGTCGAGTTGCGAACTGTGACAGTGTAAAGACTTTCCAATTGGAATTGCACGGCCTTAAGTTGTGTAGCTGTGCTTTCAGGGTCCGCTGCAATAAGGTTGTTTTTGCTGATCTCCAGGCTTGTTCTCGCCGCAGCATTCCGCGTGGCGGCTTGCTCGATACGTTCTTCTGCTGTGCCCACTCTGGCCTGCAACTTGATATTATCTGCCTCATTATCGGCCAGGTCCACGCCTAGTTGCCGAAAGAGGGCCGTTTTTGCATCAGGTGCTATATTCAAGGCTGGATCGGAAACCAATGCAGCAATAGCAACATCGCGCATTGCAGTGCGAAATTGTGTGTCGTTTGCGGTGATTGGAAGGTTGATACGCTCGTTCTCTGATATCTGCATCGGTGTGAGTTTTGTGTTCGAACCCCTGTAGATCACAGTTTCAAATCCGGCCGGGTCGTTGAACCAGTCTTCTGCCGCCTGTCGCATCGCGCTGATCGTCGGTTGACCAACCATCTCGGCTCGAAGAGCAGCCAACAGAGACTCTAGGGAAACCAAAGGTGAAACATCTGTCGCAATGCCTGAAAACAAGCTGCGTCCGCCGACGCGCTTGTTCAAGGCCGACATCATTGTGTCTAACTCTTCACGAGCCTGAACAGAGGCTTGATCATGCGTGACCGTCTGATTTGCCGTTCCAAAAGACAACAGCGTCGCTGATACTTTGCCAATTGAATCGCCCACAACATTCAAACTTAATTGCATCGCATCGGTAAACAGGCGTGCCTCGGAAGTGGCAACTCTGTACGCGTCGAGCCGGGATAGACTTCTGTCCAGATCCAATAGCTGCGAGTAATCGCCGCCCAAATGTTCAGAGACATTTCTCACCCGGCCCCATTGCATTTCATAGGTCAGAGTATCGAGCTGGTTCCTGATCTGAACACTGCGTGCTCTGACAGTCATGCTCCGGGCCATATCGCCAATCGAGTTAAGCTTCATCATCAAATCCTCAGCAGTGTTTCCATTAGTTCATCGACGACAGAGATCATCCGCGCGTTCGCTGCATAGACCTGTTGAATTTGAGTTAGGTTTTGCAGCTCAGTGTCAGTATCCACTCCCTGACTGGCTTCAACCGTTGCCATTTCGATCTGCGCGGCGTTGGCAAATACGCCTCGGACAACTCTGGTGTTCGTGAGTGATATGCACCTGCGGCCTCGGGCCAAGACCCAAGTTCGGCGAACAGTTCTTTTAGAAACCGCGCAGCATAGCGTGCATTTTCATCGGGATTGAACATGGCATCGATGGATCGGAAGGCCTTGCCGTGCCATCGATAATTGATCTGAAAGCATCCAACATCAAAGCTGCTGATGCCTGACTGGAAAATATCGAAAACGTGGGTTTTGGCTTCGCTCTCCGTTGCGAACCAATAACCTCGTCCCTCCACATTGACGGTCCATGGCCAAGGTTCTAACCGCCCGTTTTTTGCGCGGCCGGTTTCGACTCGAGAAATCGCCTTCAGGACATCCAATGGCACGCCCTCAAGGCGCGAAGCGCGTCGTGCCGCTCGATCGCACTGTCCCACGGGGTCAGGTATGGCGTCCGCGACTTGAATAGACGCGAGAAAAATAAACAGCGCGAGTAAAAACTTGGGCATTCTGCCTGTCCGCGATTCCGAAATCACGTCCAAGCTAGCAACTGATCTATTTACATTGTGTTATCGTAGCTTCAGTTTCGATCGATACGGCGACCAAATACCACGCTGGTATTGGTTCTCAGAACCCCGGGGATTTTTGCCAGTTCGTCCACGAGGATATCGAGATCTTCTATCCTTGGAGCCTCGGCAGACAGCAGCAGATCAAACTCACCGTTTATAGACAAGCAAAGTTTTACCTCTGGATAAGCCTCGAGCCTTTTTATGATGCGCGAGGTCTCTTTCTGCTGAACTTCAAGCATGACGATGACCTGAACCCTTGGAGTGTCGTCCGAATCGCGAAGAATAACCGAGTAACCTGCGATCACACCGCGTTCCTGCATGCGGTTAATACGTTCGTGCACCGTTGTCCGGGCGACGCCGAGTGTAGCGGCAATGCGCGTGGTTGAATCCCGGGCATTGTGTTGCAGGGCGGCGATGATACGGCGGTCAAGTTGATCCATGTTAGCTTAGGTGTAGTGCAGAAGAACCCGCAGGCTCAAGGGTCGTCAGCGCGTAAATGCGCTGCCGCTTCGCCCGACTCCGATGGCCATAACAAAAAGGCGAAGATCAGCCCCATAACGGAAGCCACGGTCATCCACGCCAGGGCAGACGTTGCACCGTTTGCCGTCATCAGCCATCCAGCCAACGGGTACAAAACTAACCAACACGCATGCGACAAGGTGAATTGTGCGGCGAATAGGGCCGGTCGATCCTCGGGTATAGCGGAGCGTGTCAGAAGGCGGCCCGACGGTGTCAGGGTTGCTGAATATCCAAACCCCACACAGGCCCATAAAAACGTTAGCAACGTAAGCGACAGCGGAATTGTTGCCGACAGAACAGCCGAGACAGCCATCGCCATGGTGCCTATCAGAGCACCGGTTAGCATAACGCTTCGATCCATAAATCGAGTCAGCAAGGAAGGAAGCGCGAACGCGGCCAGCATCGAACCTCCTCCAAATCCAGCGAGTGCGATGGCTACGTCCCTGTCACCAAGGCCAAGATCAGCTCGGATTATGACGACGGTATTGACAATTACCATCGAGCTGAGTGCTGCCGCGTTCCAGTTCAACGCAAGAAGACCTCGCAAACGCTGGGTTCGCAGATAAAGCAAAATGCCTCGGGTGGTTCTGTCATAGATTCCCCTCCGTTTCGCAGGCTTGGGCGAAGGCAGGACAACGGAAATAACCAAAAGCGCAGATGCGAAAAATCCCAGGCTGGTCCCCCAGAACAAACTTTCAAAACTGACAACCATTAACAGGATAGCAGCCAGCATCGGGCTAAGCAGGCTTTCCATGTCCATTGCCAGCCGGGACAAGGACAGGGCTTTGGTATAATCACTCTCGTCCGTTAAAACGTCGGGAATCGTAGCTTGAAATGCGGGTGTGAAACCTGCCGAAGCTGATTGCAGTAAAAAGATAAGGACGTAGACCTGCCATACTTCTGTGACAAAAGGCAAACCGATTGCGACCGCAGCACGCAAAAGATCAAGCGCAATGAGCATCTTGCGTCGGTCTGCCTGCTGAGCGAATGCAGCCGCCAATGGTGCGATTACTACATAGGCAACCATCTTGATTGTTAGGGCAGTGCCTAACACTAATCCGGCTTGATCACCGGCCAGATCGTAAGCCAGTAGACCCAGCGCCACAGTTGCCAGTCCAGTTCCTGTAAGCGCCACGATCTGGGCGCCGAACAGATGCCGGTAGACACGGTTTCGAAACACACTCAGCATGGATCAAAGGTACTTTGTGATCGTCTTGAAATCTTCTGTATTTGAGTTTCCATTATTGAGTTCAGTCGACAGGCAGTGGTCGATATGGTCGTGAATCAAAATGCGTTTGGCGTTGGTAATAGCTTTTTCTACCGCAAACAGCTGTTGAGCGATGTCCACGCAGGGCTCTTGCCCTTCTAGCATCGCGATGACCTTTGACAGGTGACCGTGCGCCCGTTTCAGACGCGCTGTAATCTCAGGGTGGGATTGGTGTACATGATCAGGCATTTTATATCCCTATCCCCCCCTATAGGATAGGGTCAACGGTTTACATTTGCATTCGGAACAGTGTCGCCGATGGCGTTGAGTTTAGCCGCCAAACGCCCTATCTCGGGATCAACAAGGCACAAAGGAAAACTCCGTGGCGAACCACTTGTACAAAAACGACCTACCTGACGGTTTGGATTTGGGTCCGGTTGTGGCCATTGATTGTGAGACAATGGGTTTGAATCCCCATCGCGATCGGCTTTGCGTTATTCAGATGTCGGGCGGAGATGGCGACAGCCATATCATTCAGGTGGAAAAGGGTCAGACGTCGGCGCCCAACTTGTCTGCAATGCTCGAAGATCCAGATGTTTTGAAGCTATTCCATTTCGGTCGCTTCGACATTGCGGCCATGTACCACACTTTTGGTTCTCTGGCAGCGCCAGTTTATTGCACCAAGATCGCCAGCCGGCTTGTGCGCACATACACTGATCGGCATGGTTTGAAGAACTTGTGTCAGGAGCTTCTTGGTGTCGATATCTCGAAACAACAGCAAATGAGCGACTGGGGTGCAGAAACCCTGACTGATGCTCAGCTGGACTATGCCGCCTCGGACGTTTTGTACCTTCACCGTTTGCGTGATGAGTTGGACGTGCGGCTTGCTCGCGAAGAGCGATCGGAAATGGCCCAGGCCTGTTTTGAATTTCTGCCGATGCGTGCGAAGCTAGACCTCGCAGGTTGGCCCGAAACTGATATTTTTGCGCACTCATGACGGAAACGGAATCCTTTCTGATAACTGCACGGCAGGTCGTCACAGACGAGGCGCGCGCCCTGGATGTTCTTGCGGATGGTTTGGACGAGAATTTCGCTGAGGCAGTGCAGATGATCTTGAGCGCGACTGGCCGCATCATCGTAAGCGGTATCGGCAAGTCCGGACATATAGGGCATAAGATTGCGGCCACATTGGCAAGTACGGGCACGCCTGCGTATTTCGTGCATCCCGCCGAAGCCAGCCATGGTGATCTTGGGATGGTGTCGAAAGGCGACGTCGTGTTGGCCATTTCGAATTCCGGCGAAGCGCCCGAGCTGGTGAACCTGCTGACTTTTACGCGACGCTTCGGAATTCCACTGATAGGCTTGTCCAGCAAGCCGGAAAGCACGCTAATGAAACAGGCGGATGTGCAGCTATTAATCCCTTCTTTGGGTGAGGCTTGCGGATATGGCATGGTGCCTTCGATTTCGACTACATTGACTTTGGCCATGGGCGATGCGCTGGCCATCGCTTTGATGAAGTACCGCGATTTCCAGCCCGCGAATTTTCGCGACTTTCACCCTGGTGGAAAGTTAGGAGCGCAGCTGAGCAAAGTGCGAGATTTGATGCACGCGGACACGCCAATCGTTTCTGCAGGAACGCCTATGAGCGATGCTTTGATTGTCATGAGCCAAAAGAGTTTTGGTGTCGTAGGCGTAGTGGATGGCGAAGATCGTTTGTTGGGCATTGTCACCGACGGCGATTTGCGCCGTAACATGGATGGTCTATTGGAAAAAGATGTCGAAAAGGTCATGACGAGCAATCCATTGACTATCTCGCCGAATGCAATGGCAGAAGAGGCGGTCGCGATTATGAATGATCGCAAGATCACCTCGCTTTTCGTTGTGGACCCCGAGGAACAGGGCCAGGCGCAGGGGCTATTGCACATCCACGATTGTTTGAGAGCCGGTCTGGGATGAGGAGGGCCGAGGTGGATCGCTACTCGCGTATGGTGCAGTTCTTCAAGGTTCTGCTTCCGCTGGTGGCGATATTTCTTTTGGCTACGGTATTCTTGTTGTCTCGCAGCGTTGAAACCAACGTAACCGGACCATTCTCGAACGATGCGATTGACCAACGTTTGTCGGATCAGGTGGTCACATTGCCGGACTATAAGGGTGTTACCCGCAAGGGCGAACAAGTGCGGGTCGAGGCCCGCCGAGCTAGTCAGGGTCGGGAGGGTGATGACCCAAAAGCGACCGAGATCGAAGGAAAATATGACCTGAGAAACGGGCGCCAGATCACCATGGTATCCAACTCAGGGACAATCCGGCCCGACAAGGGTACGGCCACTTTTGTGGGTGATGTGGTGATTACAACTGCAGACGGGATTCAAGTTACTACTGACTTGTTGAACACATCTTTGGAAGAAATTCGGGGCGATACGCCTGGGCATGTTGATGGTACGGGGCCAATCGGCGATTTTACTGCCGGACGTATGAAATTTGGAACGGAAAAAAGGAATGGGCCGGTTCATATTTTTTTTACAGACGGCGTGAAGCTGATATATGAACCCCAAAAAGCTGAAAGATAACCTGTGTTTGAATTACGTGTAGCCTTTGTTTCCTTTGTTTTAACGATGTGCGCCTTATCCGCACCGGCGCAGGAGGCTCAGGTAGCGTTTGGATCAGCGAATGCGGATCCGACCTTGCCCGTCGAGGTCACGTCTGAGCTTCTGAACGTAAATCAAGAAGACGGATCAGCTGAATTCCTAGGCAATGTCATCGTGATCCAAGGCGAAATGCGACTAACCGCTGAACGCGTTCTGGTAATATACAACGAAGAAAAATCAGCTATTGAAAGGATGGAAGCCACCGAGAATGTCGTGTTGGTCAGCCCTCCGGATGCGGCAGAGGGGGATTGGGCGGAATACACCATAGACTCGGGTGTGATCGAAATGAAGGGCAATGTTCTGCTCACGCAGGGGCCAAGCGTCATTAGCGGTGACGAAATGATTGCCAACCTAACCACTGGTTTGGCCACGATGACCGGGCGGGTCAAAACAATTCTTCAGCCGAGCGGAAACTAATGAACAATCCAGTACTTTCTATTGCTGAAGGATCTTCAGGTCTAAGAATTGAAAAGCTGCGAAAGTCTTATCGAAAGAAGACGGTGATCCGCGACGTTTCCATGACCCTTGACCGATCAGAGGTAGTGGCGTTGTTGGGGCCGAACGGCTCTGGTAAAACAACGACTTTTTATTCAGTGGCCGGGCTGGTTTTCCCCGAAGCAGGTACAGTCACGATTGATGGGCAGATTGTAACCACCTTGCCAATGTACCGGCGTGCCCGTTTGGGAATCGGATACTTGCCTCAAGAAATGTCGATCTTTCGCGGGATGAGCGTCGAAGACAACATTTCTGCCGTGTTGGACATTACTGTTGATCACGCGCATCGCCGAAAGGAACGATTGGAAGAACTGCTCGCTGATTTTTCAATCGAGCACTTGCGTCGCGCGCCTGCATTGGCACTGTCGGGCGGAGAACGCCGCCGGGTGGAAATCGCGCGGTGCCTGGCGGCGAACCCGAAATATCTGTTGCTGGACGAGCCTTTTGCCGGGGTCGATCCCATAAGCGTCGGGGATATCCGTCATCTTGTTGCTGATCTGAAAAAACGCGGCATCGGTGTGTTGATCACTGACCATAACGTACGGGAAACATTGGAAATCGTGGATCGCGCCTACATCTTGCATGACGGGCAGGTTTTGATGTCGGGCACGCCGGACGAAGTGGTGGAAAACGAAAACGTGCGGCGTGTGTATTTGGGTGAAAACTTCCGTATTTCATGAGCTTGCGTGTTTTGGTGTCGGGAACCCAAAGGAAATCGCGTATATACACGCCTGTTTTGATTGACTCTTCCGCCGTCTCTTGCCTCAATTGGTGTATGGCATTTCATCGGTTCCAATTTGGATCTCGACCTCCCTTCGCGGAAGGGCCGGGGCGAAATAAACTGCAGAAATCGTCGTTACCCCCCACCCGATAACAACAAGCTCGTTGCGTAACGCAACGTCATAATGGGTGTGAATTGTGAAGGAGACCACATGCGTTACCAAATCAGCGGAAAACAGATCGACATTGGTGCGGCTCTGCAGACCCACGTGCAGACTGAACTGGGCGAGGTCGTTGGAAAATACGCCCAGCGGCCAACGGATGCCAACGTCGTCTTTTCCCGTTCAGCGCATGAATATGTGTGCGAAACTACTGTACATCTGTCCACTGGCCTGACGGCGCAAGCCAAAGCACATGCGACCGAGATTTATGCGGCGTTCGAGGCGTGCTGTGACAAGATGGAAACACAATTGCGTCGTTATAAACGTCGCCTAAAGGATCATCACAAGGATCGGTCCGAGCCGGTTGAACTCTTTGGCGCGTCCTCTTATATCCTCGCCTCTGACGAATCGGAGACGGCCGACGAACCGGAATCGCTGCAGCCAATGATCGTGGCTGAGATGGAAACTAAAATTCCATCGCTTAGTGTAGGTGAGGCCGTTATGCAGATGGAGCTTGCTGGCGCACCGGTGCTAGTGTTCCGCAATGAGAGCAAGGATGGATTAAATGTCGTGTATCGTCGGGACGACGGTAACATAGGCTGGATTGATCCATAACAGGCAAGGGTAACTGGGCGCCTTCTGCAAGGTCAGGAGGCCGTCATGGAGCATGATTATGGAGCTTTCGAGCATACTAAAGCCCGAAGCAGTACGTGTTTTATCGGCAGCTTCCAGCAAGAAGCGGCTTTTTCAAGAGATCGGAGATGTCGCGGCATCAACGATGGGTTTGGATTCGCAGTCGATTGTCGACAACCTGCTGGAGCGTGAAAGTCTGGGTCCAACCGGTGTCGGACATGGCGTTGCCCTGCCGCACGCGCGCCTATCCGATCTGGAAGCGGTAGCCGGAGTGTTTATTCTGCTGGAAAAACCACTCGATTTCGGATCCGTCGACAGACAGCCAGTAGATCTTGCATTTTCGCTATTTGCACCGGAGGAAGCCGGCGTCGATCATTTAAAGGCACTTGCACTTGTTTCACGTACGCTCCGCGAATCGACAGTCTGCGCCAAGCTGAGGTCTAACCCAGACCCGGTGAAGTTATACGCCATTCTGACCGAGGCGCAGTCTATGCAGGCTGCGTGAACTTCGAAAAGTTTAGCAAACGATGGTGCTTATTATTTGAAACACTTGCGTCTGTTTCAATGGACTAAGAACCCAATTTTCAACTGACTTACCTGGGTCAGCCACCAGCGCCCATTTCCAATGTCCACCAGATTTTCCCGCCGCCTTCCTGGTGCCAGGCAAATCCCATCTGCGTTGCATTGGGGTCCATGATGACAGCCCTTGGACCGGGCTCTTGCATCCACGCGGCCAGCGTTTCAGTTTCAGTTTCATAAGTCTCGGAGATAGCCTCGCCAAGGAATCTGCCGGAATACCCCGACCGAGCGGCGCGATCGATGGGTGATGATCCGTCAGAACCAAAGTGCCATGGGCGATTCTGTCGTGCCATATCCTTGGAATGGGTTGCCGCAGCAGCATTCAGACGAGAATTGAGCTGCACCGGCTGGAGGCCCTGCGCCTGACGCAAAGCATTGACCGAGTCCAGCATCCGGAATTGTAGCTTTTCCGGGTTGCCTCGAATCTTGTAAACCGTCGGTAATGGTCGCCCATCCGCCCCTATGGCGGTCGTGCGCGAAGTATCGCAAGCTGTCAGCGCGACAAGGCAAATCGAAAGAAAAATTAGAATACGCGTCATGTTGGGCCCAAATTTTGTGTCGATAAGGGAAATAGCCTGCATGAAGCCCTGGGGCAAATGCGCATTGGTGTTAACCCGCATGATTCTGCCGGTTTGATTTGCGACTGAAGCATTCTAGCAATAGAATACCTTAGTTTTTTGAGATTCTCTTAGAGAAGGACCGCCCATCATGGTCAAGAAGAACATTTTACAGCCGACGCGCCGCGGTTTCATGGCCGGTGCAATGGTCAGCCTCGCATCGCCTGCAGTCGCTCAATATATCCCGGGTGACCCGCTGCGACCTGCGCCGGAACCGGAACCGGAGGTTCGGCGCAACGTGTCGGGCTTTCGTGCGCTGGACTGGCGACCTTATTTCTCGAATACCAGAAATGGTGCGATTTTGGTCGATACAGTGTCTAGAGCGTTGCATTACTGGTCTGATGATCAAACCGTATACAAACTTTACCCTTCTTCGGTGCCGCTGACCGAAGAATTGACCCGAAGGGGTCGAACAAGTGTGATCCGCAAGGTCGAAGGCCCTAGCTGGTCTCCGACGCCTTCGATGAAGAAGCGAAATCCGGAATGGCCCGATTATATCCCACCTGGACCGGATAACCCTTTGGGAACGCACGCTTTGTACCTGAGCTGGAAGTATTATCGCATTCATGGAACCCATGACACGCGAAAAATCGGGCGTAGGTCTTCGAATGGCTGCATTGGATTGTTCAACGAGGACATCGCTGAGCTGTTCGGAATGGCCAGGGTTGGCACGCAAGTGTTGCTAATTTGACGACATTTTGGCGCACGAACTCTCTTGGATCGCAAGTTGCAATTGCATTCCCCATGCATTGCTGATTAATAAAATTCACGAGGTAAGTCTTGGATGCGCGATCCAGATCAATGGATTCGCGCAAATTCTGGAGGTTAATTATGAAGAAACTCGTTCTCGCTGCTGCACTGACTGCTGCCGCTTCGACCGCATATGCTGGCAACCTGGAAGAGCCGGTTGTTGAAGCACCTGTAGTTGTCGAAGAAACTCAGGGTTCGTCGCAGGGCATCATCCTGCCGTTGATCCTGCTGGTTGTTGTAGCCGCGGCTGTCGCAGCAAGCTAAGTCGACGAGACACTACCAATTAAAGAGGCGGTGGACTGGTCCACCGCCTTTTTTTGTTACTCCAGCCATCCAAGCAGGTTGTCCTGAATAATTTTTCCCAAAGCTGTAATGTGCGATTCGTCGTCGTTGAGGCAGGGAATATAGGTGAAACTTTCACCGCCAGCCTCTTCAAAGCTTTCTTTTATCTCTTCGTTAATCTCTTCCAGCGTTTCGATGCAATCCGCGGAAAATGCAGGTGCTATTACGGCGATGTTCTTTTTCCCTTGCCGCGCAAGATCGGCAACGTGGTCAACTGTGTAGGGTTTCAACCACTCCTCGGGTCCGAATCGCGATTGGAAAGTCGAAATAATCTGATCATCGTTCCAACCAAGGCGCTCTTTCAAAAGTCTTGAGGTTTTTACGCATTGACAGTGATAGGGGTCACCCTGTTTTAGATACCGTTCCGGCATTCCGTGGTAAGAGCAGACCAATATGTCTGGCTTATCTTCCATCAATGCGTAAGCGCGTTCAACCGAACCAGCCAGAGCGTCAATATAAGCGGGTTCACTGAAATAAGCGGGAACGGTTCGGCTGGCAGGTTGCCAGGTCTCCTCCATCAGGGCGCGGAAAAACTGATCGTTGGCCGTCGCCGTCGTTGCACCGGCGTATTGCGGATAAAGAGGAAAAAACAGGATCCGGTCGCAACCTTCTGCCACCATATGCCGGACTTTAGATTTGGTGGCCGGATTTCCGTATCGCATGCAGAAATCAACCAGCACCTTATCACCGTATCGCTCATGCATGGCTTTTTGCAATTTGGCGGTCTGGTCTTTGGTGATCGTCATCAACGGACTTTCACCTTTGTCGTGGTTCCAGATCGATTTATACGCCTCACCAGAACTAAACGGGCGTTTTGTCAGGATGATGCCTTGCAGAATTGGCTGCCATTTCCATGGTGGATAGTCGATCACACGTCGATCTGACAGAAACTCGTTCAGATAGCGCCGCATCGGCCAATAAGTGTAATCGTCCGGGGTACCAAGATTTGCCAATAATATTCCCACACGGCCCATTTTGACTTTTGGGTGATCCGCTGGTGCGTGCGCGGGGCGAATGGCATCAAACATTTTGGACTTCCTGATTTTCCTGTTCTGACCTCAGATAACGGGAAATGCTCGCTCGTCAATCAGGCAGTTTACGTTCATCTGTGCGTAGGGCATGAGCCAGCCGCGTCTGGGCCGACCCCGGACGGAGCGGTTTGGGCTGGCTGTCATCTGGTGACCAGCCGGTGAGGCAAATCAATTCGAAAGTAGCTGTCAGGCGCCCAGAAGGAGATGTGAAATTCTCCGAATAAATGGCCTGTGCCGCGTTGAACAGCCCTCGACGGGTAAGTGTTCTTCGACGCGCTGAAAGTGCATTCGTTTCTCCCATGGATCGAAGATCATGCATCAGATGCCACAGATCGCGGTATTCCACACTCAGCAGCACGGAGTCTGCTACCGGCAGCGCAAATCCGGCTCTCTGCAGCAAACCTCCTAAATCACGCAGTTCGCCCATAGGAGCGACGCGTGGGCTTAGCCCGCCGGTTATTTCGATCTCAGCTTGACCCAATGCGGCGCGTAATTCGGTCAAGGTATCGCCGCCCAAACAGATTGCCAGCAGCAATCCGTCTGGGCGCAACGCCCGGTGGCATTGGATTAATTGACCGACTGGATCGTTGGCCCAGTGTAAAGCCATGGCGTGGATCACTAGGTCATTCGAAGCCGGAGACAGTTCCAGTACGTCATCGTCCAAAACAACGTCGGCCTCCGGAAACCTTTCGGTCCAGACTTTTGGGAACGGGCTGACAATTATGGGAGACGTAAATGTCTTGTTAACCAAATTCAGGCGATCATGTACTTCATCAGCCGCTGCGCGATGCAGAAACAGATCCTCGATGCGCGCCCGGGCGCGGTGAAGGGCAAGGATCTTACGATCAAAAAGTGAGGGTGCGTTGGAGGCAGGTAACTTCATGAGCTGCACGTATCGCATTCGTCAAGGGATTCAAACTGCTGTTGAGCTAATCTATCCACCGCGTTGCACGGGTTGCGGCGACCTGACGGAATCAGATTTCGGCCTCTGTGGCAAATGCTGGAGGGAAACACCGTTTATCAGTGGGACAGTCTGCGAGAGTTGCGGGATGCCGTTACCCGGTGCAAAAGACGGGTATCGTGTCGAATGTGACGATTGCCTGAAATCACCGCGCCCTTGGAGGGATGGCCGGGCCGCCCTGATTTATCAGGGAAAGGCACGATCATTAGTTCTCGCCCTAAAACACGGAGATCGCCCAGAGTTGGCGCGACCCGCTGCGCGCTGGATGTTTCAGGCCGGGCGCGAGCTTTTTTGTCAAAACATGCTCGTTGCCCCTGTCCAGTTGCATTGGACCCGCCTGTTGAAGCGTCGATATAATCAATCCGCCTTACTGGCTCAGCAATTGGCACGGGAAAGTGGAATGGACTGGTGCCCGGACCTGTTGGTGCGGACTGAAAGAACACCGGTTTTGGATGGAAAGACTGCCGCAGAGCGCGCCCAAGTCATGTCAGGATCGGTCTCTGTTAATCAGCGGTGGGCGGAACGACTCCAAAAGCGTAAAGTGCTATTAGTTGATGACGTGATGACTTCGGGCTCGACCCTATCAGCCTGCGCGAGTGCATGTGTTTCATCCGGGGCCAATCATATTTTCGTGTTGGTGCTGGCGCGCGTTGCCAAGGATGCCTAATTCGCGCAGGATTGTGCGAAACCCAAAGGTACGGAATATGAAGCCGGTTGAAATTTATACCTCGCCTTTATGTGGTTATTGCCACGCGGCCAAACGACTGCTGAAACAGAAGGGCGTCGAGTTCAAAGAAGTCGACGTGCTGCTGCATCCAAAGCGTAAGCCCGAAATGATCGAACGTGCCGGTGGGAAGCGCACAGTGCCGCAGATTTTCATTGGCTCGACGCACGTCGGTGGTTGCGATGATTTGTACGAGCTTGAGCGTCAGGGCAAGCTGGACCATTTGCTTGCTGCATGATGAAGACTGCATTGCTGCAAATCACTTCGTCTGACGATCCGGCCGAAAACTTGGAAATGGTTCGGTCCATGACGAGCGATGCCGCCGACATGGGCGCACAGTTCATTCTGACGCCAGAGGTCACAAATTGTGTTTCGACCAGTGCGACGCGTCAAGTTGAGGTTTTGCAGCATGAGGCAGATGACATTACTTTGGCGGGTCTGCGTAGTGAGGCTGCGAAGTTGGGGGTTTGGCTACTGATTGGGTCTCTTGCCATTAAGACGCAGGACAAGGATGGACGTTTTGCAAATCGGTCGTTCTTGATCGATCCGCAAGGGCAGATAGTGGCCCGATATGACAAGATCCACATGTTCGACGTGCAAGTTTCAGAGGCCGAAACTTTTCGGGAGTCCAAGAATTACAGGCCCGGCCGCAAGGCAGTGGTCGCAGAGACAGAGTTTGGAAAAGTCGGCCTGACAATCTGCTACGATATTCGTTTTGCGCATCTCTACGCTGCGCTCACACAAGAAGGCGCGCGCATCCTGACGGTTCCGTCCGCATTCTCTCCGGTGACCGGCGCGGCACATTGGGAATCGTTGTTACGCGCCCGAGCTATTGAAAACGGCTGCTGGGTACTTGCACCTGCGCAAACGGGTGAACACCCGAAAACCCGGGGAAAGACGCGCCACACTCATGGTCACAGCATGGTTGTTTCCCCTTGGGGAGAGGTGCTGATCGACGCAGGGACTGATCCGGGCATTCACATTTTCAATTTGGATGATAGTTCTGTGACAGAGGCGCGCCGTCGTGTGCCCTCGCTTTCACATTGCCGTCCTTTCGACGGACCTTGATCCAGAACCGGACCATGACTGAAGATACAAACGCCCTGGCGGTCACTTTGTTCAGCGAGATTCTGACCGCAGATCAATTATTGCGGAACCGGCTGAGCCGTGTACTGCCAAAAGGTATGGAGATTTCTCACTTTTCGGTCCTGAACCATTTGGTCTTCGCTGGGGACGAGCGCAGTCCGGCACAATTGGCCAATACGTTTCACGTAACACGCGGCGCAATGACCAATACTTTGGCCAAGCTGGAATGGGCAGGTTACATTCACATCCGGCCTGACTGGGACGATGCGCGTAGAAAAATGGTAGCGATCAGCCCAGCAGGTCGTCGTGCGCGGGATCAAGCGATTTCGTCGATAGCTCCGCTGATCAACCAAGTGGTCGAAGAGTTGGGTCATGAACGCGTGCGCGCAACACTTCCTGTCCTTCGCGACTTGAGAATGCAGTTGGAAGGTGAATAGCCTCAGCCGGGCTTTACGCTTGCCGTTACGTAATTCACGCTCAGGTCGCGGTGGGATATGGACCAGCTCCATCGAACTGGGTTGAACACAAATCCCTTGCGATCCACCGGGTTCAATCCGGCGTTTCTCAGCAGCTCGAACAGTTCGTCCGGTGTGATGAACTTATTCCACTCATGCGTACCGCGAGGTAGCCAACGCATTACCACTTCGGCTCCAAAGATGGCCATCGCGTAAGATTTCGGGTTGCGGTTGATGGTCGAGCAAATTTCCAATCCACCGGGTTTCAAAAGTTGTTGCGTTGCCGTCAGAAAACTCAGCGGGTCCGCTACGTGTTCGACAACTTCCATATTCAGAACAATGTCAAATTGTTCGCCTGCTGCTGCCATCGATTCGGCAGTGGCGTGGCGATAATCGATCGAAAGTCCGGATTTTTCGGCGTGAATGCGTGCGACAGGCAGGTTGCCTTCGGCCGCATCCGCACCTACGACTTCCGCGCCAAGACGTGCCATGGGTTCACTTAGCAAACCGCCACCACACCCAATGTCAAGCAGGCGCAAACCTTTAAAAGGGGACAAAGTCGTCAAATCACGATCAAATTCTCCCGTGATCTGCTGTGTGATATAGTCCAACCGACAAGGGTTGAGCATGTGCAGCGGTTTGAATTTTCCGTGCGGGTCCCACCATTCGGCGGCCATAGCCTCGAATTTTGCGATCTCTGACGGGTCCACTGTGTTCGGATGCGCTTGCATTCCTGTCTCCGTATGCTCTTTTACGCTTAGGAACTATATAGGCCAATAATGGACAAGTACTCGGACCAAAAGCGCGCAGTTCAATATTTGTACCCGCCGATCGATCCGTTCGATCAGCGAATGGTGGATATGGGCGATGGGCACCGGATATATGTCGAGCAATCAGGCAATCCGGACGGTATACCTGTTGTTGTTCTGCACGGTGGGCCAGGCGGCGGTTGCAGCCCCGCGATGCGGCGATATTTCGATCCGCAGGCATATCGTGTGATTTTGTTCGATCAGCGAGGGTGCGGACGATCCCGCCCCACCGCGTCGGTACAAAACAACACGACCTGGCATCTTGTCGCCGACATAGAGCGATTGCGGAAGTTGTTCGAGATCGAGAAGTGGATAGCCTTCGGCGGCAGTTGGGGCGCCACTCTTGCACTCGCATATGCGCAAACCCATCCGGGCCGTGTCAGCTGCTTGGTGCTAAGGGGAGTCTTTATGATGACTCAAGCCGAGTTGGATTGGTTCTATGGCGGTGGAGCGGGTAAGTTCTGGCCCGAACAATGGGCCAAATTCACATCTCTGCTGCCGGAGTCGGAACAGTCCGATGCCATAAGGGCTTACAACAAGCGCCTGTTCTCAGGCGATCGCGCGACAGAGATTCTGTATGCCCGGGCCTGGTCTCATTGGGAAAACGCACTTGCATCAATTCACACCAACGGGTCGGTCGGGGAAAGCCCCGGAGAATACGCACGGACCTTTGCCAGACTCGAGAACCATTATTTCATCAACGGCGGTTTCATGGAGTTTGATGGTCAAATCCTAAAGAACATGGACCGGATTGCTCATATCCCGGGCCATATAGTTCAGGGCCGTTATGATATGATCTGTCCACCCAAAGCCGCCTGGAAGCTTTCCGAACGGTGGCCGAACGCCGAGTTGAGAATGGTGCGAAATGCAGGTCACGCCCTTTCAGAGCCGGGCATCAGTGCTGAACTGATCCGAATCATGGATCGCTTGGCGGAGGAGGATGCATGACCCGGATCGATCGCCGAGCGTTGTTTGCATCCGGTGCAGCGGCCGCCTTGCTGGCTGCCACAGGTGCGTCACTTGCGGATATTCCGAAAAAGGGCGGAACCTTGCGTGTGGCAGTGCCCCGCGATGACAGTCTGGAGCAGGTTGCGCGCGGTGCTGTGTTTGACACGCTGACTGAAGTCGCCCCCGATGGTACCCTGCGAGGAGAACTGACGACTGGTTGGGAAACTGACTTCGAGGCGCGGCTTTGGAGTTTTCAGCTTCGCGACGACGTCTTGTTTCACGACGGCGCACCTCTGGATATCCAAGATGTTTTAGTGGTGTTAAGTGAGGTTGGGAAAGTCGAGGCTTTGTCGTCCAATAGCTTGCGGCTTGAGCTTGTTGAGCCCAATCCAGGCTTACCGTTTCTTCTAGCCGATAGCCGCTTTGTCATCACCCGTGGCGGTCAAAGTGTGTCGCCACTGCATGAGGCTAACGGTACCGGTTGTTACAGCGTGGAACGAGCCGAAGACATGCGCCATTTCCTTGGACGTAGGGTTGCGGGGCACTACAAAGACAATTTAGCAGGATGGGCTGAAACGATTGAGGTTATAGTAATCCCTGACGCTCAAGTTCGCGCCGAGGCATTGCGCGACGGTTATGTGGACGTCGCGGCCTTTCCAGACCCCAATGATTTGCGCGGTGTAAGCGGCTTACGGTATTTTCCGTCAAAGGCGGACTCGGCGCTTGCTGTTGCGCCCAACGTAGGTGTGCCACGTCGAGTAGGGGAAGGTCGAGCGCTGGACGACGGCCGCTTGGCTGAAAGATGGTGGTTGGCCTAAAACCTAAGCCCTGAAAAATTGACAAGAAGGTACGTATCACTAACCTGATCAGGTAAGCGGAGGATATTTACATGTCCGATAAAACCATTGTCGAAGAACGCGAAAACGGGCCACAGATTGTAAAAAACCTTCATTCGATGCGTGGTTCCGATGGATCCGAGATTGAAGTTAAACAAGTCATGGCTTTGTGCCGTTGCGGGCATTCGGCAAACAAGCCTTTTTGCGATGGAACACATTCTAAGGTCGGCTTTGAAAGCCGTGGAGGAACCCCAGCTGGCAGCGACCGGATTATCGGATATCGCGGCGAATCTGTGACCGTGAGCTTCAATCCGCTTTTGTGCTCGCATGCAGCTGAATGCGGGCGTCTGGCCTCCAACATTTTTAACCCTTCACAAAAACCATGGGTTCAACCAGACCGCGGAACCACCGAAGAAGTTCGGGAAGTAGTATCTGCTTGCCCTTCTGGCGCTTTGGCCTTGGGAGACGATGAAACCCGAGAGCATCTGCATGCCGCCCGTGCCCAGATCGAGGTGCAAAAGGACGGCCCGTATTGGGTTCTCGGGGTCGAGCCGCCTACCGATTTGCAGGCGAAAGGGGCGTGTCAAAGCAAATATGTTCTGTGCCGTTGTGGCAAATCGGGCAACAAACCTTTCTGTGATGGAACGCATCGTGACATAGGGTGGTCGGACACTGATTAGATGGCAGTTGAACAATATCTGACATTCGCCTTGCAGACTCGGATTATCCTGCGTATATGCAAGTTCAACAGCGGCGTGTCGGGCTAAGGTCCGGGGCTCCACCGGAAAAGATCGACGGGCCGCGCGCCCGTTTTTTTGTGCCCGACCGAAGGGTGAAGACCGAATGACTAACGACTTGATAGCCAAAGCTGCCATTGATAGGCGACTGGCCGAGATCATCACACCGGTGATCGAGGATCTGGGGTATGAGCTGGTCCGCATTCGCCTGATGAGCGGCAAGCAGACCACTTTGCAGATCATGGCCGATAAGCCTGAAGGCGGCATAGAAGTGGACGATTGCGCCGAGATTTCGAACGCTGTCAGCGCGACTTTGGATGTCGAGGACCCGATACTTGACGCTTATACACTGGAAGTATCCAGCCCCGGCATTGACCGCCCTCTGACCCGTCTCAAGGATTTTGAGACGTTCGAAGGTTATGAGGCCAAGATTGAGACCTCAGAGCTGATCGACGGCCGCCGCCGCTTTAAGGGCGAACTTGCCGGGATCGAAGGGGAAGAGGTCTTGATCAACATCCCGGAAGGGTCTGAGGTGATCACTATTGGGCTGAATTTCGATTGGCTCAGCGATGCTAAATTGGTTCTGACCGATGACCTGATCAAAGAAATGCTGCGCCAGCGCAAGGACGCCGGCGCCTTGAACGAAAATGCCTTCGACGAGATTGAGACCGAAGGGTCCGAAGAGGAGACGAACTGATGGCAATTACGTCAGCCAACCAGCTGGAGCTGTTGCAGACCGCCGAGGCCGTGGCACGCGAAAAGATGATCGACCCAGGTTTGGTCGTCGAAGCGATGGAGGAATCGCTCGCTCGTGCAGCCAAGAGCCGCTACGGCGCCGAGATGGACATTCGTGTATCGATTGACCGCAAAACCGGTAAAGCAACCTTTACTCGGGTCCGGACTGTTGTTGAGGACGACGAGCTTGAAAATTATCAGGCCGAGTTTACTGTAGAGCAGGCCAAACAATATATGGAAAGCCCTGAAGTTGGCGATGTGTTTATCGAGGAAGTTCCACCGGTAGAAATGGGGCGGATCGCAGCGCAGTCTGCCAAACAGGTCATTCTGCAGAAAGTTCGCGAAGCAGAGCGGGATCGCCAATACGAAGAATTCAAAGATCGTGCTGGCACAATTATCAATGGTGCTGTTAAACGCGAAGAATTCGGTAATGTCATTATTGACCTTGGTGGAGCCGAGGCGGTTCTGCGGCGCAATGACAAGATCGGCCGCGAAAGCTATCGCCCCAATGATCGTGTACGTGCCTATATAAAAGAAGTGCGTCGCGAAGTCCGAGGGCACCAGATTTTCCTGTCGCGTACAGCGCCAGAGTTTATGGCCGAGCTTTTCAAAATGGAAGTTCCGGAAATCTATGATGGCATTATCGAAGTCAAAGCGGTGGCACGGGATCCCGGATCGCGCGCCAAGATCGCTGTTATTTCGTACGACGGTTCCATTGATCCCGTCGGTGCCTGCGTTGGTATGCGCGGGAGCCGTGTTCAGGCGGTCGTGAATGAACTTCAGGGCGAAAAGATCGATATCATCCCTTGGAATGAAGATCAGCCAACCTTCTTGGTGAACGCTCTGCAACCGGCCGAAGTGTCCAAAGTGGTTCTGGACGAGGAAGCGGGCAAGATCGAGGTTGTGGTCCCCGAGGAACAGTTGAGCCTTGCCATAGGGCGCCGAGGTCAAAACGTACGTCTGGCCAGCCAGCTAACAGGCCTGGACATCGACATAATGACCGAAGCCGAAGAATCGGCGCGTCGCCAGAAGGAATTCGAAGCCCGTACCCAATTGTTTATGGACAGCCTGGATTTGGATGAATTCTTTGCCCAACTGTTGGTTTCCGAAGGCTTCACTAATCTTGAAGAAGTTGCATATGTGGAAATCGAAGAGCTGTTGGTTATCGACGGTGTAGATGAAGGAACCGCGCAGGAACTGCAGACCCGAGCGCGTGAATTCCTTGAGGCTCAGGCCAAAGCGGCTTTGGATGCTGCTCGAGCTTTGGGTGCCGAGGATAGCCTTATTGAATTCGAAGGGCTGACACCCCAGATGGTAGAAGCGCTGGCCAAGGACGATGTGAAGAATTTGGAAGACTTCGCAACGTGCGCGGATTGGGAATTGGCAGGCGGTTGGACAACTGTCGATGGAGAGCGCATCAAGGATGACGGTGTCTTGGAACCTTTTGGCGTTACGCTGGAAGAGGCTCAGGATTTGGTGATGACTGCGCGGATCATGTTGGGTTGGGTTGATCCAGCCGAGTTGGAGCAGGTCGCGGAAGAAGGCGAAGCAGTCGAAGAGGAGGCAGAGGCCTGATTTCAGGCCTCGGATGGTGCGAATGGGTCGCGGCGGCGTCCATAAAGATCGGTCTGACGGACCCGAGCGCAAGTGCATTGCGACTGGCGAAGTACAGCCAAAATATGGGTTGATCCGATTTGTGACGGGACCGGATGGTCAGGTTTATCCGGATGTCGCGTCCAAGCTGCCGGGACGTGGTGTCTACGTAGCCGCTGACCGGGTCGCCTTGGACAAGGCTGTGGGCAAAAAGTTGTTTGCCCGAGGTTTTAAGGCGCAGGTTGGCATACCGAACGACCTAACGGCCGAAGTGGAACGTCAAGTGTTGCGCCGGGTTATTGAATTGCTGAGCCTCGCCCGAAAGTCTGGCGATGCGGTCGCAGGATACGAAAAGGTCAAGACCTGGCTGGACAGGGAAGAAGCTCAGGTGCTGATTCAGGCTGCCGATGGATCGGGGCGCGGAAAGTCAAAATTAAGCACTCCGCACTTTGGAAATTACATCGGCTGGTTGACTGCGGACGAGTTAGGGCAGGCATTTGGGCGCCAAACTGTGATTCATGCGGCGCTCGCCTCTGGCGGACTCGCCAAACGTGTTGTAGAGGAAGCGCAGCGCTTGCGCGGTTTGCGCGAAAAGGATGACGGCGGCAGCGGCCGCTCGGAAGGGTAAGAAGCTTTATGAGCGATAATGACGGCAAAAAGACATTGGGTCTGCGTGGCGGGGCACGTCCCGGAAATGTGAAACAAAGTTTCAGCCATGGACGGACCAAGAATGTCGTGGTGGAAACCAAGCGCAAACGCGTCGTGGTTCCCAAGCCGGGCGCGACCAAGCCCGGTGCTGGCGCCGCACCTTCGGGTGACCCATCGCGTCGACCTGCGGGAATTTCCGATGCGGAAATGGCACGCCGCATGAAGGCGCTGCAAGCGGCCAAAGCAAGAGAGGCTGAAGAGGTCGCCGCACGTGAGGCCGAGGAAAAAGCGCGCGAGGAAGAACGTGCCCGCCGTCGCGCCGAACAAGAGGCCAAGGAACGCGAACAGCGTGAAGCTGAAGAGCGCGCTCGGGCAAAGGCCGAAGAGGAAGAGCGTAGCCGAAAAGAGGCCGAGGAAGCAGCTAAGCTTGCTGCTGCAGCTCCGCCGCCAGAAGAGCCTAAGGCGGCCAGGGCGCCATCGAGCAAACCGGCACCGGCTTCGGCGTCGCGCAAGCAAGATCGCGAACGAGAGCAGCGCGGGTCACGTAAAGGCCGAGAGGACAACCGCCGCTCGGGTAAGCTGACACTGGGACAGGCGACCAGCGGCGAAGGCAGTCGCCAACGTTCCATGGCATCAATGAAGCGAAAGCAGGAGCGCGCTCGTCAAAAAGCTATGGGCGGTACGGTCGAGCGGGAAAAGGTAATCCGTGATGTTCAGCTGCCTGAGGCGATCATGGTTTCCGAGTTGGCCAACCGGATGGCTGAACGAGTCGCCGATGTGGTTAAGTCGTTGATGCAGATGGGTATGATGGTGACGCAGAACCAAACCATCGATGCAGACACTGCGGAACTGATCATCGAAGAGTTTGGTCACAAGGTCACCCGCGTCTCTGATTCGGACGTCGAAGACGTCATTAAGGAAGTTGAAGACGCAGATAAGGATCTCAAACCGCGTCCGCCTGTGATTACGATCATGGGTCACGTTGACCATGGTAAGACCTCGCTGCTGGACGCCATCCGCGACGCCCGGGTTGTGGCTGGTGAAGCTGGTGGTATCACGCAGCATATCGGTGCCTATCAGGTAAAAACTGATGATGGTGTCACACTGACATTCCTTGACACGCCGGGCCACGCGGCATTTACGTCGATGCGCTCGCGCGGGGCTCAGGTGACGGATATCGTCGTTTTGGTTGTTGCTGCTGATGACGCGGTGATGCCGCAGACCATCGAGGCGATCAATCATGCCAAAGCGGCTGGTGTCCCGATGATTGTTGCGATCAACAAGATCGACAAGCCCGAGGCGAACCCGGACAAGGTGCGAACGGACCTGTTGCAACACGAGGTCATCGTCGAAAAGATGTCGGGTGAGGTTCAGGACGTTGAAGTTTCAGCGATTACGGGCCAAGGCCTCGATGAACTGCTGGAAGCTATTGCACTGCAGGCCGAGATTCTGGAACTCAAAGCCAATCCAGATCGGGCAGCGCAAGGCGCCGTGATCGAGGCGCAACTGGACGTGGGTCGTGGCCCCGTAGCTACCGTTCTGGTTCAGAATGGTACACTGCGTCAGGGCGATATCTTTGTTGTTGGCGAGCAGTACGGTAAGGTCCGCGCTTTGATCAACGATAAGGGAGAGCGCGTCAAAGAGGCAGGGCCTTCTGTCCCGGTTGAAGTTTTGGGTCTCAACGGCACCCCTGAAGCGGGTGATGTTCTGAATGTGACTGAAACCGAAGCGCAGGCACGCGAAATCGCAGCCTATCGTGAGCAGGCCGCAAAAGACAAGCGAGCTGCCGCCGGTGCCGCGACCACCCTTGAACAACTGATGCAGAAAGCCAAAGAAGACGAAAACGTCACCGAATTGCCCATTCTGATGAAAGCTGACGTTCAAGGTTCTGCCGAAGCCATTGTTCAGGCAATGGAGAAAATCGGTAACGAAGAAGTGCGTGTACGAGTCCTGCATTCTGGTGTCGGTGCTATCACCGAGACGGATGTTGGACTTGCCGAAGCTTCAGGTGCACCAATCTTTGGTTTTAACGTCCGTGCCAATGCTTCTGCGCGAAATACCGCGAACCAAAAAGGCGTGGAAATCCGTTACTACTCGGTGATTTATGATCTAGTGGACGATGTTAAAGCCGCTGCATCAGGTCTGCTAAGCGCAGAGATTCGTGAGAAATTCATCGGTTACGCCGAGATCAAAGAGGTCTTCAAGGTTACTGGTGTCGGCAAGGTCGCGGGCTGTTTGGTTACAGAAGGTGTGGCACGCCGGTCGGCAGGTGTACGCCTACTGCGCGACAATGTGGTAATCCACGAGGGCACGCTCAAGACGCTGAAGCGTTTCAAGGACGAAGTGGCGGAAGTTCAATCCGGTCAGGAATGCGGTATGGCATTCGAAAACTATGACGATATCCGAGCTGGTGACGTCATCGAGATTTTCGAACGCGAAGAAGTAACTCGCACGCTTGACTAAGCGAGCGACGCGATGAGAGTTCGAAGCAGCGGTCCTTAGGGCCGCTGTTTTTTTCGGTAAAGTGGCTAATCGGTCCTATGAGACAGAAAACTGTACGAAGGTAGAACGATGTCGAAATGATTTTTTCCTTGCTGCAGATCAAAGCTAACGGCATGGCCGGCCTTGCGTAAAAGCTCGGCGTAGTCGCGGCTTTGTCGAATGAATTCAGATGTGTCGCGCTCGGCAACTGTTACCCGGTATCGTGGACCCGGTAGAGGCAGGTTCAGGCAGGGCGATAGGTCGTGCACCTCGGTCTTGCTCAATTGAAGGGGGTCGTTAACTGGCGTAAGGCTGATTGGTTCCAGATCGTAAATACCACTGATCAGTATTACATTTCGCACGCGTAAACCTGCCTGAGCTAATTCGTTCGAAGACGTTGCCATGACCATAGAAACGAGATGCGCACCGGCGCTATGGCCGGACAGGGTAACATTAGCCGGATCAAAACCCAAAGATTTGCTTTGCGAAGCAAGCCAAAGCAGAGCATCCCGGCATTCCGTGACCATCTGACCCATGCGTGCAAACGGCGCCAGTGTATAGTTCAGCGCTGCAAAAGCCTGACCGTTTTCATGCAGCGCTGGGGCCATCATTGCCGATTCACGCTGGCTGAGGGCTTGCCAGTAGCCCCCGTGTATGAAGACATGCAACGGTGCATCCTCGACCGCCGAAGGAAAAAAATCGAGCACTTGCTCGTCTTTTTCACCGTAGGCGAGGTTTTCCTGAACGGACAAATTCACCCGTGCCTGAGCACTAAGCGCAGCGAAACTTGTGATATAGGGCGTCAGATCGCCTCCTATCATCGAACTCGGTGCGTATTCCCGGTCCAGTTCTGCTTTAGAAAACCCTCGATATAGCATTTTGGGTGTGCCCCCCAATCTAAGACTCCATTGCACACACGTTAAAGACATTAGAAAAGCACAACTCAAGGACCGTGGATAAAAAAGCGAAATACTATTGAGAGAATTCGCATTCCACATCTGATCAACCAGATTAGAGAAGCCGAATAGTTTTTGGCTTTTTAAAGACTTGTCTCAAACGTTCTCTGCTTAGATGTCGGAATTCAAATTTCGGCTTGTCTAAGGTTACGTATCAAGTCCAGTCTAGAACAACCTTTCCGGATTGCCCGGACTTCATTGCTTCAAATCCTTTAGCGAAATCGTCTACGGCAAATCGGTGGGTTATTACGCGGGACACGTCCAACCCATTCTGAAGCATGGCAATCATTTTGTACCAGGTCTCGAACATTTCCCGCCCGTAAACTCCTTTGATAGTGATTGCCTTGAAAACGATACGTGACCAATCCACCGGAGATTTGCCCGGCGGAATACCCAGCAACGCGATTTTGCCGCCCATCACCATCGCCTCGACCATCTGATCCAATGCTGCCTGTGAGCCTGACATTTCCAAGCCAACATCGAAACCTTGGGTCATGCCAAGTTCCGCAATTACATCTTGAAGGTCTTCTTGGCTAACATTCACCGCGCGTAAGTTCGGTACAACATAGTTAGCAAGCTTTAGGCGGTCTGGATTAATGTCAGTTATCACCACATGACGCGCGCCTGCATGTCGGGCGACGGCAGCAGCCATAATACCGATTGGACCTGCGCCGGTAATCAGAACATCTTCACCCAACAAATCGAAGCTCAGGGCAGTGTGTACAGCGTTTCCAAGCGGGTCTAGAATGGCCCCGATATCATCAGAAATATCATCAGGCAGAGGAACGACGTTAAACGCGGGCAACTTGAGATATTCGGCGAAAGCCCCCTGTTCATTCACGCCGATCCCGCGCGTGCCAGGGTCCAGGTGAAATTTACCTGCGCGACTTTGTCTGCTGTCGGTGCCAATTAAGTGCCCTTCACCTGAACAGCGTTGACCAATTTCCAACCCGGTTACATTGCGCCCAATTTCTACGATCTCACCAGCGAATTCATGGCCAGTGATCATTGGTATCGGTACAGTGTGCTCTGCCCATTCATCCCAATTCCAGATGTGGATATCGGTCCCGCAAATCCCAGTTTTGTTGACGCGGATCAGCACTTCGTCTGGTCCGATCTCGGGGACCGGAGCCTGCACCATCCACAAACCTTCTGCTGGTAGAGACTTTTCCAAAGCCTTCATCGTGTTTGCGTGCATCAGATTATCCCCAGCTCTTTGCCGACCTTACCAAAAGCCCGTAACGCCCGGTCCAGTTCGTCCCTTGTGAGTGCCGCGTTCATCTGTGTTCTTATCCGCGCCTGCCCTCGTGGAACGACAGGAAAGAAAAATCCTGAGACATATACGCCTTCATCAAAAAGTCGCGACGCCATCTCTTGGGCGAGGTTGGCTTCGCCCAACATTACTGGAATGATCGGATGTTCGCCCGGCAAAAGGTCAAAACCCAATTTTTCCAACCCGGCGCGCCAATATTTGGCGTTTCCAAACAATTGGGAACGCAGGAATTCGCCCTCTTGAACCAGGCGGATAGCCTCAAGCCCAGCGGCGACGATGGATGGCGGCAGCGAGTTGGAAAACAAATAGGGCCGCGCCCGCTGCCGCAGCAGGTCGATGACTGGCTGCGGCCCGGCGATATAACCGCCGATCGCTCCTCCTAGTGCCTTGCCCAAAGTTCCTGTGAGTATATCCACTTCAATGCCAAAGTGATCCGGAGTACCCGCTCCGTTTGGACCCATAAAACCCGTTGCATGGCAGTCATCAACCATGACGATAGCATTGTACTTGTCTGCCAGTTCTCGGATTTTGGGTAGGTTCGCCAGGTATCCGTCCATCGAGAATACACCATCGGTGGCGATCATTATGTGCCGCGCGCCATCTTCTCGTGCTTGTTTCAGCCACGCCTCAAGATCGTTCATATCGTTGTTCAGATACCGATACCGCTTGGCCTTGCACAACCGAATTCCGTCGATGATCGACGCGTGGTTCAAACTGTCTGATATGATGGCATCTTCGGGGCCTAATAAAGGTTCAAATAGCCCGCCATTAGCGTCAAAGCAGGCTGCGAAAAGGATCGAGTCGTCCTTATTCAGGAAACTTGCCAGCTTCTGCTCCAACTCACGGTGGATATCCTGCGTACCGCATATAAACCGGACTGAGGCCATGCCGAACCCTTTGGGGCCCATTGCATTCGTGGCTGCATCGATCAACGCGGGATGATCAGCAAGACCCAGATAGTTGTTGGCGCACAAATTGATAACTTGCTTACCACCCACAGTGATTTCGCCGCCCTGTGGCGAGGTGATCATTCGTTCGCGTTTGTACAATCCTTCAGCTTGGATTTGCGCGAGTGTGTCCGTGATGTGGGACAGGAATGCATCTGCCATGGCGATCTCCTTTTACTGAGTCGTGTTTCTAACATAGCGGAGAAAATTCCCAAATAGGAGAAATACGAAATTACGGAAAATAATCCGTAAAGACGGAAATTGGTCGGCATCAGGCGTTTTTGACGATCAGAAAAACTCTGGCTGGGCCACCCGCAGAAGAAATCGAGTGGGAAACATCAGCAGCGTAACGGGCCGTATCACCCTGGTGCAGCACCATCTTGGCAGCACCAGAATTTACGTGCACGGAACCTTCCAAAACTGTCAGCTGTTCTTGTGCGCCACGTGTGTGCGGCTGACTATTCAAAGCTCCGTTATCGTCGAACTGGATGTCATAGACCTCATGGCCCCCAGCTTCCTCGGGCGGCGATAATATGCGGATGCAGCAGTTCTGCCCCATATTATCAATACTGGGCACTTCGGACTTTCTGAGAACCTCGATTTGATCGGTGGCCTTGGCGTCATCTAATAGCCTGGCGAAATCGACTTGTAATGCACGTGTCAAATTCCAAAGCGTAGAAATCGTAGGGCTGCTCTCACCGCGTTCGATCTGGCTGACCATGGAACGGGATACACCGCTGAGGTTAGCAACCGCTTCCAGAGACAGGCCTTTGGCTCGGCGCGCTTCTTTCAGGCGTGCCGGGAGGCGCGTCAGGATATCGTCAGAGTTATCCGTCATGACGGAATTTGATGGGCGCTGTCGGTGCAAATGTCAATTCCACCTGTGACGGCACGTCTCAGAGGACATGCCCACGAACAGAGTGCATACTGTACCCAATTTCAGGAGGAGCGATCCATGACCGATATCGTAATTTTGGACGGTGCCCGTACGGCAATCGGAACTTTCGGCGGAGCGTTGGCTTCGACTGCGCCAATCGACTTGGCGACTGTTGCAACAGAAGAAGCGATGGAGCGGTCTGGGGTGGAAGGCGGTCAGATTGGGCACGTCGTCTTTGGTCACGTGATCAATACTGAGCCGCGTGACATGTACCTGTCCCGCGTCGCGGCAATTCAGGCAGGAATACCGAATGGAACTCCTGCTATGAATGTTAACCGTCTTTGCGGTTCCGGCGCGCAGGCGATCGTATCGGCTGTTCAGTCCTTAACAATGGGTGATGCCGAGTTCGCAGTTGCTGGTGGGGCCGAGAGTATGTCGCGCAGCCCATATATCGTACCGCAGGCGCGTTGGGGTGCAAAAATGGGCGATGTCACCTCATTGGATATGATGCTGGGAGCGCTGAACTGTCCGTTTGGGACAGGACATATGGGTGTGACAGCCGAGAATGTCGCTGACGAGCACCAGATCAGCCGAGAGCAAATGGATGAATTTGCTTTGACCAGCCAGACTCGCGCTGCCGCTGCAATCGAGGCCGGTAACTTTGACAGTCAAATTGCTCCAGTACAGGTCAAGGTAAAACGAGAAATGGTGGAATTCAAAGTTGATGAACACCCAAAAGCGACGACGACCGAGGCATTGGCAGGGTTGCGCCCTGTCTTTAAGAAAGACGGTCGAGTGACGGCAGGCAATGCATCCGGGATCAATGATGGTGCTGCTGCCATTGTCTTGGCGACTGCTGTTGCGGCGGAGAAAGCCGGGTTGAAACCCAAGGCACGCGTGCTGGGTTACGCCCATGCCGGTGTAAGACCCGAAGTTATGGGAATCGGCCCGGTTCCCGCAGTTCAGAACCTGCTTAAGAAAACGGGTTTGGTCATCGAGGATTTCGACGTAATCGAAAGCAATGAGGCATTTGCGGCTCAGGCCTTGGCCGTCAACCAGGAGCTGGGTTTGGACGCTGGTAAGGTAAACCCAAATGGAGGCGCAATTGCATTGGGTCACCCAGTGGGGGCGACCGGAGCAATCATCACATTGAAAGCACTGTATGAGCTTGAGCGTACAGGTGGTTCCAAAGGATTGATCACAATGTGTATAGGTGGCGGTCAGGGTATCGCGATCGCCATTGAGAGACTATGATCTCTTCAGCTTCAAACGTAGCAGCCATTTGATCTTTAACTGATCGCGTTAAGTACCAGCACAAGCGTTGCGCCTGCGATAGCGCCGATCAATGCAGGAACCCATGCAATCAACAATTGCGATCGCTGCGGTTCATCCTTTTGTGTCTGCGCGATAAGGGCGTTTTCCACCAATGCAGGCAAGCGAGGACCGAACCGGGCCAGAACCATTGCTGTTTTGCCCAGATCGCGAATTGCAGCGCGAGGGCCAATAGATTGCTTGATATAATCTTCGACGACCGGGCGAGCGACTTCCCAAATGTTCATATGTGGGTCGAGCGAACGCGCTACGCCTTCTACGACGACCATGGTACGCTGTAACAGTATTAATTCCGTCCGTGTTTCCATACCAAAGCGTTCCGTCACTTCGAACAGGTAATTCAGGAGACGCCCCATGGAGATATGAGATGCGTCCATACCGAAGATCGGTTCGCCCACCGCGCGCAGGGCGCGGGCAAATTCGTCTACATCCTGATTGGCTGGCACATAGCCTGCTTCGAAATGTACTTCAGCTACACGCTTATAGTCTCGCCGGATGAACCCAAAGAGTATTTCCGCGTAAACCCGACGGGTATATTCGTCGATGTGACCCATGATTCCAAAGTCGTAGGCGATGATGTCGCCGTTGGCAGCGACTTTTAAATTGCCCTGATGCATGTCGGCATGAAAATACCCATCGCGCAGAGCGTGCAACAGGAACAGGCGCAAAACGCGTTCAGCCAAATCTCGGCGGTCATGACCCGCTGCGTCCAATGCGCCGTTTTCGCCCAAAGCGATACCGTCTGCCCAACTGAGTGTCATCACACGGCGCGCGGATAGGGACCAGACAACTGGAGGGAGCCAAAATCCGGAGTCGTTTTTGGTATTGGCCGCATATTCAGAAGCGGCCGAGCTTTCCAGCCTAAGATCCAGTTCGCCACGAACCACTCCATCAAAATGTTCGATCACCTCCATAGGACGCAAGCGGCGTGCCCCTGGGGCAAAAAGCTGCACAATGCGCGCGGCGAAATAGAATGCATCCACATCCTTGCGAAAAGCCCGCTCGATGCCTGGACGTAGAACCTTGACGGCTACGTCTTCGCCGGTGGCCACCAGCTTGGCCTTGTGAACCTGAGCAATAGAGGCCGCAGCGATTGGTTCGCTGAACTCACTAAAAATCTCGGCAATGGGTTGGCCAAGTTCTTTTTCAACTTCGGCCATCGCTTCGGCTTGTGAAAATGGGGGGAGTTTGTCCTGAAGGACGCGTAATTGTTCAGCCAGTTCGTTGCCGACAACGTCTGGCCGCGTGGACAATACTTGCCCGAATTTGATATAAGCCGGACCCAACGCGGTTAACGCACGGGTTGCGGGCGGCATATCCGGATCGCCCTTGTATCCCAGCCATTGAAATGGTTTTCCAAGGGTGTGAGCAATAAACCGAACGGCTCTCGGAGCCTCGAATGCGTCCAACACAACGTTCATCGCGCCTGTACGCTCCAGAGTGGCGCCTGTCCGGATCAGGCGGATTATGTTGTGGGGTCCACGCATACGTCAGATTTTCCATCCTGAATGCAGCGCAGCGATGCCCAGGCTAAGGTTAAGGTATTTTGCGTTTTCAAATCCGGCGGCTCGGACCATTTCCAAAAACGTCTCTTGATCCGGGAAATTTCGGATCGATTCCACTAGATACTGATAGCTGTCGTAATCATTGGCGATCAGTTTGCCCATGCGTGGAATGACATTGAAACTGTAGAGGTCATAGAGTTTCTGAAGCCCGTCGTTCGGCAATTGGCTGAATTCCAGCACCATAAGTCGACCACCGGGTTTCAAAACTCGGAATGCTTCGTTCAGCGCGTCTTGCGGACGGGTCACGTTTCGGATGCCGAAGGAAATCGTGTAGACATCAAACGAGTTGTCTTCGAATGGCAGTGCCATCGCATCACCAACCACCCAACTTAGGCTGTCAGCCATCTGATCGGCTTCGGCTCGTTGGCGACCCTCGATCAGCATCGGTTCGGTGAGGTCAAGAACGGTGGCGTGGCCGTGGCCTGCGCGTTTCAGGAACCTGAACGAAATATCTCCGGTGCCTCCGGCAACGTCCAATAGGTGTTGGCCGGGACGCGGCGCAAGCCAGTCCATCATAGCGTCTTTCCACACGCGATGGATACCCATGGACATGACGTCGTTCATTACATCGTATTTTGACGCCACAGAGTTGAATACGCCCTGAACACGACCGGACTTTTCAGCCTCGCGGACGGTCTCGAACCCGAAATGAGTGGTCTTGTCGCTGTTGTCGGACATTAGCCTTGCCGTTTTTCGAATTTCGTTTCTGTTATAGGGCACTGGAACCTGGGCACAATGCGGCCCTTTGGAATAGGAGCCGTGTAATGCCGGAATTGCCCGAGGTCGAGACTGTAAGACGCGGCCTGACTCTAGCCATGGAAGGTGTGGTCATCCAAAGGGCAGAGGTGAATCGCCCTGATCTGCGCTGGCCTTTTCCCGATCGTATGGCCGATCGGCTGGCTGGGCAGCGAATAGATAGCTTGCGACGGAGGTCGAAATACATTCTTGGCGATCTCAGCAGCGGCGAAACACTTCTGATCCATCTGGGTATGTCGGGACGGATGACCGTGTCTGGCGATCCCCTGGGCCATTTCGTGCATGAGCATCCAATGCCCGAAAAGCACGACCATGTCGTCTTTCATATGGCAAACGGAGCTCGTGTCACATTCAATGACCCGCGCCGGTTTGGAGCAATGGACCTCTTTCCCACGGCGACAGCTGAAGAGCACAAACTTTTGTCGGTTCTTGGGCCCGAGCCGTTGGGCAACGATTTCCACGAACAACACCTCATAGATGCTTTCAAAGATAAAAACTCTCCAGTTAAATCCGCGCTACTGGATCAGGGAATCGTTGCCGGATTGGGGAATATCTACGTTTGTGAGGCTCTTTATCGCTCAGGAGTGTCGCCACGTCGCAAAGCTGGCCAGATTTCTGCGTCTCGTGTCGCGGCGTTGGTTCCGGTTATTCGCCAAGTGCTGCAAGAGGCAATTGACGCGGGTGGTTCATCGTTGCGTGATTTCCGCCAAGCTAATGGAGAGCTTGGATATTTCCAGCACAGCTTTGACGTTTACGGAAGGGAAGGAGAGCTGTGCCGGACGGCAGGATGTGGGTCAATAATCAAGAGAATCATCCAGTCTGGTCGCTCGTCCTTTTACTGTGCAAAATGTCAAAGATGACTTGATCCGGCGAATTCGCGTGGTAAGGAATCGTATTTGAACGGAACAACCGGAAGCTTACACCTCATGGCCCTTGAGACGATCATCGTCGAAATCGAAGACCACGTCGCCCTTATCAAACTCAACCGACCAGATGCGTTGAATGCGCTTAACACCCAGTTGTTGGATGAATTGTGTACTGCGTTGGAAGAGGCGGACAGCAACGACAAAGTGCGCTGTATCGTTATTACAGGATCGGACAAAGCATTTGCCGCCGGCGCTGACATCAAAGAGATGTCGGACATGAGCTACGTTGATGTGTTCAACGTGAACCCGTTTGCCGATGCCAATGATCGGGTGACCGCCATCCGCAAACCGATCATCGCCGCGGTGGCCGGCTATGCGTTGGGCGGAGGATGCGAATTGGCTATGCTGTGCGACTTTATCATTGCGGCGGACACGGCCAAGTTCGGACAGCCTGAGATCAACCTTGGAGTTATCGCCGGTTTGGGAGGAACCCAGCGGCTGACTCGGTTTGTTGGCAAGTCCAAGGCTATGGACATGAATCTGACGGGTCGATTCATGGATGCCGAAGAAGCTGAGCGCGCAGGACTTGTCAGCCGCGTTGTACCCGCCAAAAAGCTGATCGAAGAGGCGACTGGCGCGGCCCAAAAGATCGCGGAAAAATCCCAACTGACAGCGATCGCCGCTAAGGAAGCGGTTAATCGAAGCTACGAATTGCCGCTGAGCGAAGGGATGCTGTTCGAACGAAGGGTTTTCCATTCTATGTTTGCGACTGAAGATCAAAAGGAAGGCATGGCTGCGTTTTTGGAAAAACGTACAGCTCAGTTCCGCGACAAATAATCCGGCAGGGCGAACAATGCCTCTCGCGGTTCCCGCATACAAAACATCATCGGCCTTAATGTAAGAATCGGCTTGGCAAACCCCGAAAAGTCAGCTAGTGACCGCCGCTATACATGCGCGTGCGGCCCGCTCTGGCCCGACTCACACTCGTGATCGATGACCTGGTACGGACATTCCGTGGCGCGCAAAACAGAATAAACGTACCGATAAAAGGTCAAAGACACATGGCAAATTCGCCCCAGGCAAAGAAGCGTGCTCGTCAGAACGAGAAGCGTTTTGCAATCAACAAAGCTCGTCGTTCGCGCATTCGCACTTATTTGCGTAAAGTAGAAGAAGCAATCGCATCCGGTGATAAGGACGCAGCAACCGCCGCTCTGCGTGCGGCCCAGCCAGAGCTGATGCGCGGAGTAACCAAGGGTGTTTTCCATAAAAATACCGCATCACGTAAAATGTCGCGCCTGTCGGCGCGTGTGAAAGCGTTGGGCTAACCCAACGGGATTGAACCCAACTCAGGTCAATAAGGCTGATCTAATTTTAAGGGCGTCGCGGGTAGCGGCGTCCTTTTTTACTGTTGCCGGAATACCGCGCCTTCCAGAAGCCAAGAGATTCTTTCTGCCTCAGACCCGAGTCAATATCGAAGTTTCATTGCCGGGACCCATGACCTCTTGCTACCACTGATTCAGCGATTCACTCGCTTGGGGGGACAGGCTGTTTCTAAAATCGATCTGACGGGCATCAGGGCGGTTTCAGGGACGAATGTTCGAAAATCGGCTATTGCCGGACGGACGATCTGCTGCGGATCTCGGAATTCCGACGATTCTAGGCCCTGTCGAAAAATTGGATTGTGGTGCGCAGCCTGGCTTCCAGGCCGGCCCGTTGTTGGGTTGGACAGGTTTTGATTGCGCTGATGATCCGAGCTCTGCCCGTCAAACCGGTCCGGTTTGGCGAATGGTACCCTTGTGCAGGAAACCGGGAAACCGGAGCGTATTAATAAGGCCGACAGGCCAATAAAGAATGGGATGCGTGAGGCGACGTATGACACAAGAGAAATGGGGGCAACTGCGCAGCAAGTTGCTCAAGGCCGTCGGTCGAAACAACTTTACCACCTGGATTGAACCGCTGGAGTTCCAAGAGTTACAGGATGGCGTGGCCATTTTTTCCGTTCCGACCAACTTTATGGGCAACTACGTAAGTCAGAACTTTGCTGATCTGATTCTTTACGAACTAAACACGTCTGGAGAGTCCGTACAGCGGCTGGCGTTCCAGACGGCCGCAAATTCTTCGGTTCGCCCTGTTCAGATTGCTGAGACGAAGCCGACAGTCACGACTACGGCAGCGGTTTCTGCGCCCGAAACGGCACCAAATGTATTAGAGGCTTTGCAGGCAGCTCCTTTGGATGCGCGTTTTACCTTTGACAGTTTTGTGGTTGGCAAACCAAACGAACTGGCTCATGCAGCCGCTCGTCGTGTGTCCGAAGGCGGACCGGTCACTTTCAACCCTTTGGTACTTTATGGTGGAGTTGGCCTTGGTAAAACACACTTGATGCACGCCATAGCTTGGGAGCTGAAAACCCGGCGCCCGGAACTGAACGTGCTTTACTTGTCGGCTGAGCAGTTCATGTACAGGTTTGTTCAGGCTTTGCGGGAACGACGGATGATGGATTTCAAACATCTGTTCCGTTCCGTCGACGTTTTGATGGTTGACGACGTGCAATTTATTGCGGGAAAAGATTCAACCCAAGAGGAATTTTTTCATACATTCAATGCGCTGGTTGACCAGAACAAGCAAATTATTATCTCAGCTGACCGAGCGCCGGGCGAGATCAAAGATCTTGAAGAGCGCGTGAAATCACGCTTGCAGTGCGGATTGGTGGTCGATCTGCATCCGACCGATTACGAATTGCGGCTTGGCATACTGCAGAACAAAGTACAGCAGTACAGCAGTACATATTCCGACTTGACCATAGCCGATGGCGTTCTTGAGTTTCTTGCCCATCGAATCTCAACCAATGTCCGCGTTCTCGAAGGTGCGTTAACCCGCCTGTTCGCATTCGCCTCGTTGGTGGGACGTGAGATCGACATGGAATTGACGCAAGACTGTCTGGCCGATGTGCTGCGCGCGTCCGAGCGCAAGATCACGGTCGAGGAAATTCAGCGCAAGGTGTCAGAGTACTACAACATCCGTATGTCCGACATCATCGGTCCCAAGCGTCTGCGATCCTACGCACGTCCGCGCCAAGTCGCCATGTATTTGTGTAAGCAACTGACCAGTCGCTCTTTACCCGAAATAGGTCGACGGTTTGGCGGGCGTGACCACACCACAGTCATGCATGGTGTAAAACGTATCGAAGAGTTGAAACTGACGGACGGTCAGATTGCTGAAGACGTTGAGATGCTGCGCCGTTCCCTGGAAGCCTGAATCCAAGTTTATTTTCACAGCGCCCCGGTATTTTTGTTCCGGGGCGTTTTTTTTGTGAACAACTGTCCACGAGCATGAACGAACTGTGGCGAATGGACCATGGGGCCTTGACGCATCGCGTATTCCAAACCAGAAACCCATAAAAAATGCTTGTGCCTCAGGGTGGAACCGCTAACGTGCCAGTCCCGCCTAGTTCACCACGTAAGTCAGAGGAATTGAGGGTATGAAGATCAGCATCGAACGTGGCACCCTACTCAAGGCTGTTTCACAGGCCCAATCGGTTGTCGAGCGCCGCAACACAATTCCGATCCTTGCTAATGTGCTTATCGAGGCCGAAGGCGATCAAGTTCAATTTCGGGCCACCGATCTGGATATCGAGGTTGTGGACAAGGCGCCCGCACAGGTTGAAAAAGCCGGTGCAACGACGGTAGCCGCAACTACACTGCATGAAATTGTGCGAAAGCTGCCCGACGGCGCTTTGGTGACCCTTACCGCAGATAGCGCGGCCGGGCGGCTGACTGTCGAAGCGGGCCGTTCGAACTTTTCTTTGGCGACATTGCCGAAAGAAGATTTCCCCGTGATGGCGTCCTCAGAATATCATTCGAACTTCACGGCATCTGCTGCCTTGTTGCGCAGGTTGTTCGACAAGTCCAAATTCGCCATCTCGACAGAAGAGACGCGGTATTACCTGAATGGCGTCTACATGCATGTGGCTGACGGGTTTGACGGAGGCAAGGTTCTGCGCTGCGTGGCCACTGATGGTCATCGCCTTGCGCGTATCGACGCGGATCTGCCAGATGGCGCTGCGGACATGCCGGGTGTCATTGTGCCGCGCAAAACCGTGGGTGAGCTGCGAAAGCTGTTGGAAGACGATGAGATGGACATTGCAGTGTCCGTCAGCGAAACCAAAGTTCGTTTTGCCACGCCAGAAATCACGCTGACTTCGAAGGTGATTGACGGCACTTTCCCCGACTACACCCGTGTTATCCCGCAAGGCAACACGCGCAAGCTAGAAGTAGATGCTGCGGAATTTGCTCAGGCTGTTGACCGCGTAGCGACAGTTTCGTCGGAACGGTCTCGTGCCGTAAAGTTGCAGTTGGAAAGTGACAAGCTGGTTTTGTCGGTCAACGCACCAGACAGCGGCGCAGCCGAGGAAGAGTTAGCAGTGGCTTATGGCGATGAGCGGTTGGAGATTGGGTTTAATGCCAAATACCTGCTTGAAATCGCATCACAGGTTGATCGCGAGAATGCTGTATTCATGTTCAACTCGGCTGGTGACCCGACGCTGATGCGCGAAGGCAATGATCAAAGCGCTGTTTACGTGGTCATGCCAATGCGCGTCTGATCCCGTTTGTGCGTTTTGCCTCCGTTGGAGGTGAACTTAAGGACAGGAAGGGAGGGGTCATGGGACTGGCCCTGACCGAGCTTACAATTTCCCATTTTCGGTCGCACAAGCTGGCGCAACTTTCGCTGGATGGTCGCCCAATTGTATTGTACGGCGCGAATGGGGCTGGCAAAACCAATATTCTTGAAGCGGTTTCGCTCATTTCGCCGGGACGCGGTATGCGCCGGGCCAGCGCTGCGGACATGGCTAGACGGCCCGAGGAAATAGGCTGGAAGCTGCAGGGAGTGTTGGATGTCCAAGGGAGGCGTTACCGTATAGAAACCTGGTCTCAAGGCGGCGCGGCACGGCAGGTTCGGATTGATGACAAGGCGGCAAGTCAAATTGACCTTGGCAAGTTGGCGCGGGTTGTATGGCTCATACCTGCAATGGACCGGTTGTGGATCGAAGGTGCAGAGGGTCGGCGGCGCTTTCTGGACCGGATTGTGCTAAGTTTTGATCCGTCCCACGCCGAAGCTTCTTTGGTTTATGAAAAGGCAATGAGGGAACGCAACCGCCTTTTGAAAGAGCAAGTGCACGACGCTCATTGGTATTCAGCGCTAGAAGCGCAAATGGCTGAAAGCGGTCTGCAAATCCACTTAGCGCGTTTGGCGGCTTTGGATCATTTGCGTGCTGCCCAAGTTCAGGCTGAAACAGCATTCCCTTCGGCAGAATTGGAACTTGTTCAAAGCGACGGGGTTATGCCTGAGACTGTAGAGGCCTTTTTTGATGCCTTAGCCGATAACCGATCTCGGGATTTAGCCGCAGGGAGGACTCTGATTGGTCCGCATCGGTCCGATCTATATGGTGTGTATGCAAGCAAGGGTGTGCCAGCCAAGGATTGCTCGACGGGTGAACAAAAGGCTTTATTGGTATCCTTGATACTTTCCAATGCAAGGGCATTGGCCGCGATGGTCGGCGCACCACCCATGGTTCTGCTGGATGAAGTTGCCGCACATCTTGACGCGGATCGGCGTGCCGCATTGTATGACGAAATCTGTGCGTTAGGTGCTCAGGCCTGGATGACGGGTACCGGACCTGAGCTGTTTGCAGAGCTGGGTGATCGAGCCCAAAAGTTAGTAGTAACCGAAAGCAGCGACGGCTCTGTCGTAAGCGATTAAGCTGGCTCGCTAACTTTGCGGTCCCACAAAAAGCCGCGCATGACCTCGTCAACGGGCGTTTTTGCCATGTGATTGACGTAGTTCGACATTGTCTTTTGTGCCAAACCGAGAACCACATCCAGAACCGCGCGATGAGAATAGCCTGCGTCAAAAAAGGTTTGGAGCTGTTCGTCGGTCACATTGCCGCGTGTATTCATCATTTGCAGAGTAAAAGTACGCAACGCCTCAAGCTTGGCATTGGGTAACGGCGTTTCATCACGCAAGGCGTTTGTAATTTCATCTGAAACTTTCATCATCTTGGCGATGCCAGTATGCGCGGGAACGCAGTAGTGACACTCGTTCTCGACGTTAATGGTCTGCCAGACTACGGTTTTCTCGTCATTGTCGAAATCTGTTTGCAGAAAGAGATGATGCAAAACCTGATACCCCTCAAGGTGTTGGGGGCTTTCAGCCATCACTTTGTGCAGTCCGGGGAGACGGCCAAAAGCGGCTTGAGATTTTTCTAGCAGCGGTTTGGAACCTTCGGGGGCGGTTGTCAGGTCATGAGAGGGAAAGTCAGCCATTTTGAACTCCTTTTTTTGGTTCGACTTCGCAGAAATAGACTTTCTTGAGTAATCACTCAAGTATATATTTGAGCGATCGTTCAAAAATTGGTGAAGATGATGCCAAGGAAACCAGAATACGACCGGGATGCGTTGATTGGCCGGGCCAGAGATTTATTTTGGCGACATGGCTGGGCGGGAACCTCGCTAAAAGATCTTGAGCGAGAGTTGCACTTAAAACCGGGAAGTTTTTATGCGGCATTCGGATCAAAAGATGCGTTGTTTGCTTTGGCTATGGAGCGCTACACTCAGGAGGGTGTAGCCCGACTGACGGAGTTTGCAGACAAATTTGGGCCGAAGGCGGCCCTAAAAGCGCAGCCCACATTTGTGATCGAGGCGCCCGAATTGCCCTCAAAGGCCTGTATGCTGGCGAAAACCTATGCGGAATTGCAGGCGCGAGAACATGTGTTGGCAGAGAAAGCCGCCAAACACATGACTGAAATGAAGGCGTGTTTCACCAACCTCTTTCGTCGTGCCCAAGAGGCCGGAGAAATCGGTCAAGATCATGACCCAGAGAGGTTAGCGGCACGTTATCAGTCGGACCTTTTGGGACTGCGTTTATCTGCCGAGCGTACCGATGTGGACGCGGGGTTGATTGCAGCAGATATTGCAGCCGATCTTGACCGTCTTTAATCGTCGGGCGGTCGAGTTCCTGAACAGGCGTGAAAACTCGCAAGGACCACAAAATGTTGGGGGATCGCGTGACATTCCCCACCGGGTTTCGTATAACTTACCAAAATAATATAGGTACTAACGGCATGTCCGAAGACGCACAGGCACCTCAAGAATATGGCGCCGATTCCATTAAAGTTCTCAAAGGCTTAGAGGCCGTTCGCAAGCGACCCGGTATGTATATCGGCGACACCGACGATGGATCGGGTTTGCATCATATGGTTTACGAGGTCGTCGATAATGGAATTGACGAGGCTTTAGCTGGTCATGCCGATCACGTCACCGTCAAAATCCACGCCGATTCCAGCGTATCCGTGAGCGATAATGGTCGTGGGATTCCGGTGGATATCCACCCTGAGGAAGGTGTCTCGGCTGCAGAGGTTATCATGACTCAGCTGCATGCAGGGGGTAAATTTGACAGCAACTCTTACAAGGTGTCCGGCGGCCTGCACGGGGTAGGCGTTTCCGTTGTTAACGCATTGTCACATTGGTTGGAGCTTCGCATATGGCGGGATGGGAAAGAGCACTTTGCCAAGTTCGAGGGTGGCGAAACTGCCGAGCATCTGAAAGTTGTTGGCGAGTGCGGTAATCAGACAGGCACCGAGGTTCGTTTTCTTGCTTCAACCGATACGTTTTCAAATCTCGAATATTCATTTGAAACGCTGGAAAAACGCTTGCGTGAGCTAGCGTTCCTGAATTCAGGTGTCCGCATTATCCTGATCGATGAACGCCCTGCAGAAAGGTTGGAGACAGAACTGTTTTATGAAGGCGGGGTTAAAGAGTTCGTCAAATATCTGGACCGCTCGAAAACAGCGGCCATGCCCGAACCGATTTATATCAAGGGTGAGCGAGACGACATCGGTGTTGAGATCGCGATGTGGTGGAATGACAGCTATCACGAAACGGTATTGCCGTTTACCAATAACATTCCACAACGCGATGGCGGTACGCATGTGGCCGGTTTTCGTGGCGCACTGACCCGGACGATCAACAACTACGCTCAATCCAGCGGCATCGCGAAAAGGGAAAAGGTAAGCTTTACAGGAGACGACGCGCGCGAAGGCTTGACTTGTGTGCTTTCAGTTAAGGTTCCCGACCCGAAATTTTCATCTCAGACCAAGGACAAGTTGGTCAGCTCAGAGGTTCGTCCTGCGGTCGAAAGTCTGATGAACGAAAAGCTTGCGGAATGGTTCGAAGAAAACCCGAACGAGGCAAAGACCATCGTCAGCAAAATTATCGAAGCTGCACTGGCTCGGGAAGCCGCCCGCAAGGCTCGTGAACTGACCCGCCGAAAAACCGCGATGGATGTCAACTACTTGGCAGGTAAGCTGAAAGATTGCTCAGAAAAGGACCCTTCCAAAACCGAAGTTTTCCTTGTTGAGGGCGACTCGGCTGGCGGATCGGCTCAGACCGGCCGCGATCGTCTTACTCAGGCCGTTCTGCCTCTGCGCGGAAAAATTCTGAACGTGGAGCGCGCGCGCTTTGACCGTATGCTGTCGTCGCAAGAGATCGGCAACTTGGTTATGGCGCTGGGCACTGGAATTGGCCGTGATGAGTTCGATATCAGCAAATTACGCTACCACAAGATCGTCATAATGACTGATGCCGACGTGGATGGCGCTCATATACGCACATTGCTGCTGACCTTTTTCTATCGGCAAATGCCGGAACTTATCGAAGGTGGGTATCTCTATATCGCTCAGCCTCCGCTGTATAAGGTGTCGCGTGGCAAGTCCGAAGTTTATCTGAAAGATCAGGCAGCACTTGATGACTATCTTATCAACCAAGGTGTCGAGGGGGCCGTGCTTAAGCTCGGTTCAGGTGAGGAAATCATCGGTCAGGACCTGACGCGTGTAGTGGAAGAAGCGCGCCAATTGAAACGCGTTTTGGACGCTTTTCCAACTCATTATCCTCGCCATATCCTTGAACAAGCTGCCGTTGCTGGTGCGTTCGTGCCCGGTGCTGTGGACGCCGACCTCCAGGGCGTAGCTGACAAAGTGGCGGCACGTCTGGACCTTATCGCGCTGGAATATGAACGCGGCTGGCAGGGTCGTATCACACAGGATCATGGTATTCGTCTGGCGCGGATTTTGCGTGGAGTAGAAGAGGTACGCACTCTGGACGGGCCAATGCTCCGCTCGGGCGAAGCGCGCAAAACTGGCAGCTTCACCCAAAGCTTGCAAGAGATATACAGCACGTCAGCCACTCTGATCCGCCGCGACAAATCACAAGTTATACACGGCCCGCTGGATCTGTTGCGTGCGATACTTGAAGAGGGTGAAAAAGGGCTGTCATTGCAGCGATACAAGGGCTTGGGCGAAATGAACCCCGATCAGCTTTGGGAAACCACCCTGGACCCGGACGCGCGTACCCTGTTGCAAGTCAGAGTGGACGATATGGTCGAGGCCGATGATCTGTTCACCAAATTGATGGGCGACGTCGTCGAACCCCGCCGCGAGTTCATACAGCAGAATGCGTTGAGTGTAGAGAACCTTGATTTCTAGTATTACGCCTTCATTGGCGAATTCTTAATGCCCAACTCTTGTTCTCCATCAGCGGCCGGGTGCGCTTTTCAGCATTTCACCCAAAGCCAAGGAACCATTGGATTATGAACGCGTTCGCTAAATCCACAAAGAATGCAGACACCAAAGGCAAAACAATGAAAGCGACTGGAGATGGACCATAGCGCTGTGTAACGGCCGTCATGTTTGCAATGGCAGTAGGGGTCGCACCCAGCGAGAACCCCGCAAACCCTGCCGAAATCACGGCTGCAAAATAGTTTTTTCCCATCAGACGGAAAACAATGAACACAATGAATACGATAGCTGCGATAGATTGCAGCAGCATGGTGGTTATTAGAACTCCCGCGCTGCTTGCGAGTGTCCAAAGCTCCATGCTCATAAGAGACATTGCCAAAAACACTGACAAACTGAATTCAGAGATTACGTTCATCGCTGGGGTGCCCGCGGGCCATGTGAGCTTTGGGAACAACGGCGGCAATACATTCGAGAGCAAAATACCACTCAGCAAACACGGTACGAATAAGGGCAATTTTACCCCAGCCGCCTCAAGCGCTTCGTAGGCGGAATAACCAATCGCAATGGCAACGTGAATCCAGATAACGCAATTCATCAAGTCCACATGAGTCAGTGTCGATATTCCATCAGGTGAAGGTTCCGCTGCGGTAGTGACCTCCTCTTCGGCATCTGTTTCAGTTGTGAGATCATTTTTCTGAATAAGAAAGCGAGCGATCGGCCCTCCCAAAACACTGGCTAAGATCAAGCCAACTGTTGCTGTGGCTATTCCAAGCTCGGAAGCGCCGCTCACTTGATAGTTGGTCTCGATAGTTGGGCCCCATGCAATGGCCGTGCCGTGACCGCCTATCAAAGATGCAGTGCCAAGTAGCACACCCGCCTGAGATGGCATATCAAACAATAGCGCCCCAACCATGCCGACAGCGTTTTGAACAAGCATAAAGGCTATTGTAAGTCCAAGCATAAGAACCAGTAAGGGGCCACCCTTCATAAGATCCGCGAAGCGGGCATTTAGACCGATAGTGGTAAAGAAATACACTAGTAAAAAGTCTCTGGCGGATAACTCGTAATTTATCGCTCGGCCAGTCGCCAAAACCACGATCAATGCCACAACAGCGGCCAATAGTCCTCCACTGACAGGCTCTGGAATGCTGTACTTGGACAAAAGTTCGAAGCGACGGGTTAACCGCGCACCGAGAAAATAGACCAAAATCCCAAGTGTGACGGCGCCAAAGCTGTCAATCTCAATCGGATCAAGCAATTCCATGGTTATTGAGCTTATCCCTTTTGAATTGGTCGGATGGCATACCGGCCAACCCCTTGCACGCGTACGCGAAACTTATCGCGTCCGAGTAGCCTAGCATGTCCACCTTTCGTTGGAACACCGTAAATGAAATTGATGCCGACGAAGTTGGATTTTTGACCCACAACTATTTTGAATCAGAATACTTTCGGGGGCTTTGCCATAGGACCCCATGTAGCCGGATCCGGCAATCCGACGCTCGACCATGCTTCTTGTAACACGCGCGACTCGGACGACTGTGTGCGAGGCAAATCATCCAGGATATCAATCCATGGCATTTGACTTTCGATACCGTTATGTGCTGCCGGGGCAAGGCCGGTTGGCCGATCAAGGCTTGGAGTGAATACAACAATATATGCGGCCATCCGTGGTTGAACGAGTTTATAAGTCAAATTGGAACCACATGTCGCGCAGAACCCACGTTCAGCTATTGGCGATGATGCAAAATAACGGGGTTCTTCATTCAAAAACCTTAAGGACGATGCAGGGAAAGCCGTCCATGTGCTCATCGCAGAACCTGTGAACTTTTGGCAAATACTACAGTGGCAATAACCTGCACTGATTGCTGGCGCGTTGATTTCATACCGGACAGAACCGCAAAGACATCCGCCCGTTACACGTGTTCTAGCAAGCTCGTCTTCATCGAAATCGAAAAATCCACCGGTCGCCCCCGGTTTTGATTGCGTCATGTAAACGTGAATAGGAGCATCCGTTTCCTTCAGGCGTTTGTGCCCGCAATCCTCCAGGGGAAGATCAACCTTGTTGCGAATCTGATTCATAACTTCGCTGGATACGGCAATGCCTCCCGGCTCAGAAAGGGCCTCCAACCGCGCAGCAATGTTGACGCCGTCACCCATTAGATCGTCTTCCTTGACAATAACGTCGCCCAAAGAAACCCCGATCCGGAGCAAAAGTGGTTTAGTATCATGCGCTTGTTGGGCATCGAGTGTCGATGTCCTCTGAATGCCTATTGCGCAATTTACTGCTTCCAAAGTGCTCGAGAATTCTGCCAAAAAGCCATCTCCGAGAGATTTGAAAACCCTACCTCTGTTTGCCTCGACTTGCATGCCAATTACGTCGCGCTTCAAGTTCTCAAGCTTCTTTAAGGTTCCTGCCTCGTCCTGCGATACGAGACCGGAGAAGCCTACAACGTCGATTGCCATAATGGCCGCCAGCTTGCGTTCCATCTTCACCTCGACTTGGTAAGTGTGAGTTGAAGTCCTATCGATGATGATATCAGCTTCGGTGTTTCTAAGGAAACAACGCTTACAGCTTTCTTCAAATCAAGTTTTAGTACTCTGTGTCCCAGTTCACTGAACCCTTCGGTAAAGCAGTTTAACCTAGGCTCAGCCACAGGAGGTCATCATGCTTCGCCAGACTTCGAAAACCAGCCCAGCTCAGGCCGTACAGGCAACTAACGTGATCCATCCATTTGTACGGATATTGCGTCGTTGCAGCCAAATGCAACGTCAAGTTAACCGCTATCATTGAGTTTCAGTTGAATTTGCGTAGCAGTGAACTGAACGATATGTGTCGGTTAACCAGTGCTTAAAGTTTAGGTGCGGCGAGCCAGTATTTGCTGTTGCGCAGTCTTGCCGCGAAACTCCTAACTGTATCTTAAAACTCAAACGAACCGCACTGAAAGCTTTTCGCTCATAACTCCACCAAAACATGCGGACCATGTTTCACCGGCGAAAACTGGCCGCGCATCAGTAAGCGTGCCCGTTGTTACGAGCTCGCCTTCCTGAAGGGCTTCTTCTGCTGAAACTATCGATACAAGATGTGCCAAGACTTCGATTGGACCACCCAAGGCGTTTTCCCCTTTTCCAGTATCGATTGTTTCTTCATCCCGTCTTAATTCCAGCGGTACCGAAGCCAAACCATCTAAAACCTCATTCGTTGCGGGTATTTTTTCGCCTATCACAAGACATCCATGTAAACCCTGAGCTGCGATCGAGTCCGCGACAGAGAATTTCCAATTCGGATAGATTGATTGGACAATCTCAAACCCGGTGGCGACCCAATCCACGCAGCCAGCCAATTGTCTTTTGCTCATGCCCTTCTTGGGAGTTTTTCCTAGGCCAATAACGATTTCGGGTTCGATCCTTGGTTCTGCGTAATCGGAGAGTTTTACAGGCTGAACTGCCGAGAACAGACTTTCTGAGTGAACCACACCCCAGATCGGTTGATAAACGCCATACACAGGCCAGATGGCACGGTTAGTGAACCCAACTTTCCGTCCTACTGGGCGCCGATCCATGAGCGCGCGAACGCGATTGGCGATTGAATAAGCTTGTTCCAAGGAAAGAGGCTCTGTCTCAGATGAGAGTCCAGAAATTTGGCGTGGTTCGGTCAACGCTTTTGCAATGCGAATTGCTTTTGTTTCGAGGTCACCATTCATTCAATTACCATACCTCACCTGTACAAGAAATTTGTGTGTAAAATTTGGTCAAACTGTGGGAAAAAGCATAGTCAAAAGTTGCGTCTGTTGAACGATTTAGGCTTGGGTCTTGTCGAAGTTTCTTTAGCAGGCGTACATTGTCAGTACTTATCTGACTATTTTGAAAATAAAGCATATATTGTAACGACATGCCCGATCTCGAAAAAAATAAGAAGAACGTCATCGCTTTTTACGAGATGATGTTCAACGATTGTCGACCTGCCGAAGCGATATCGATTTTTGTTGGCGAAACATATACTCAACACAACCCGCATGTCGGGGACGGAAAACAAGCCTTTATTGATTACTTTGAACGCATGGCTGCCGAATATCCGGGGAAGCGCGTGGATATCAAGCGCGCCTTTGCCGACGGTGATCATGTAATTCTGCATTGCCATCAAATTTGGCCTGACGGCCTGGAATATGCAGGGATTGATATTTTCCGCCTGAATAAAGAAGGAAAAATAATCGAACATTGGGATGTTCTTCAGGAGGTTCCGTCGCAAAGCCAAAACGACAATGGCATGTTCTAAAAATGGGGTCTAATATTCTTTGAAAGCTATGGAACCTTTCGAATACCGGGCTTTCGACTGCCAAAATTTCTTCATGCTCAGTTTAACAGAAAGCCAATTTTGCTGACTTGTGGTTTTACGCATAGGTTGTTCGGCTTGAACCAGGGCTATGGATGCCGAACTATGACCAAATTCCCAATAATAGCTGAGCAGTTTCAATTACTTAGAGTTCATCCATTTTTTGACTAATGAATTTCGCAAAGGCCGCAACGCGGCGGGGCTGTGCGCGGCTGGGTGGAAACATCATTTGCAGCGGTTTTGGCGGTGGAAGGTACTCATCCAAAAAGGACACCAATTTTCCGGACCGCACATCGGAACCCACATCAAGTTCGGATTTTAACACGATACCATGACCGGCAATGGCCCAATCGCGAATGAGTGAGCCGTCATTAACAATTCGATTTCCTTTGACTGGAACTCGCTGGCTGGTTGAGCCTGAGCCAAACTCCCACACGTTGTCGAGCGTATTGCCGAACCGCATGATCAGGCAGTTGTGACGTACAAGGTCATCGGGTCGTTTTGGGGTTCCGTGTTTTATGACATAGCTTGGGGCCGCGCATACGAACCGCTGGTAATTTCCAAGACTGCGAATTCTTAGCGAACTGTCAGAGATGTTTCCGAACCGGATGGCCAAGTCAAACCCCTGTCCAACCAGATCGACATATCCGTCTGAGAGCAAAAGCTCGATTGAAACAGCAGGGTTAAATTCCGTGAACTCTGCAATCACCTCTGAGACAAGGTTGCGTCCAAGGTCGATTGGCGCGCTGACGCGGATTGGCCCAGACAAGGTTTCAGCGCCATACCGAATACGGGCGTCTAATTCCGAAACTTCGCCTAGAACATTCTTGGCACCATCGATCAAAAGTCGTCCTTCTTCTGTCAAGCTGATGGACCGGGTCGTTCGATTGAACAGCACTACGCCATAATGGGCTTCAAGCGCGGCTAAGCGCTCGGATACCGTTGTGGTCGATAATCCGGTCTCTCGCGCGGCGGCAACAAGACTGCCTTTTTCAGCGATGGTTAGGAACAAATTAAGATTATCTAGCAGCATTAGGCGAAAATTCCGAATTATATATTCCGAAGTTACCTATTTATCCTGATTTGTCGGCGACGTAAATCCGACGAGTCTTTCTTATTTTCAAGGAACCGCACAGATGGCCAAGCTGACAATCGTCGCCAATATAAAAGCTAATCCCAGCAAAATTGATCTTGTTAAGGCGGAACTAATCAAGCTCATAGAAGTCACGCGCACTGAAGAAGGCTGCGTCAATTACGACCTGCATCAGGATAATGAAAACCCCGCACACTTCCTGTTTTATGAAAACTGGCAAAGCCGTGAGCTTTGGCAAGCTCATATGAAGGCCCCACATTTGGCCGCTTACATGGCGGCAACCGACGGCGCCGTCACCGAATTCACGCTGAATGAAATGACGGTCATCGGTTGATGCCTGTTTGAAGCAAGGAACGAACCATGAAAGCCGTAGGATATCTGAAGGCCGGAAAGATAAATCAGCCAGACGCCTTGATAGATTTTGAGACGGACAAACCGACACCTAATGGGCACGATCTGCTCGTAAAGGTACAGGCAGTCTCAGTAAACCCAGTTGATACCAAAATACGGCAGTTGCGCCCACCTGAAGGTGGACAACCCGCTATTCTCGGCTGGGATGCATTCGGGACAGTTCAAGCAGTCGGCGAGGCAGTCACAAACTATAATCCGGGAGACCTTGTTTGGTATGCTGGGGCAATCGATCGGCCGGGGACCAACGCCGAATTTCATCTGGTTGATGAACGCATCGTCGGAGCCGCACCAAAGTCCGTCCCGGCTTCGGCTGCTGCTGCAATGCCACTTACGACCTTGACAGCTTATGAGATGCTGTTCGATCGGCTGCAGGTTGGTCAAAGTGTTCCAAATGGAACAAATACTTTGCTGGTCATTGGTGGTGCTGGTGGTGTGGGTTCGATCACCATTCAGCTGGCCAGAGCCCTAACTGATTTGACTGTCATAGCTACCGCGTCCAGACCTGAGACCCAGGACTGGGTTCGGGAGTTGGGCGCACATCATGTGGTCAATCATGCGGAACCGTTTGGGCCCCAGCTCGAAGCTTTCGGTACCGAGAGCGTGGATTTCGTATATTCGACCAATCAATCGCAACTTTACGCGGCCCAGGCCGGAGAGGTGATGACCCCCCAAGGTCGATTTGGTTTGATTGACGATCCAGCGAGTTTCGACATTATGCCGTTCAAATCCAAGTCGATCTCAATTCACTGGGAGTTCATGTACACTCGGTCATTGTTCGGGACGGGTGACATGAACCGTCAAAGTGATATCCTGAATCAGGTTGCCGGCCTGATAGATGCAGGAAAAGTCAGGTCAACAGCGACGGAAACACTTGGTAAAATCAATGCCGCCAATTTGATGGGTGCCCATGCAATTCTCGAAAGCGGCAAAGCAAGGGGCAAGCTTGTCCTTGAAGGGTTTTAAATGAGAATTGAACAGCTTGATCATGTGAATATCGTTACCACCAGATTACCGGAAATGGTGGCATGGTACGAAGAGGTGCTTGGTTTGGCCCCCGGGCCACGTCCCGATTTTCCAGTCCCTGGCGCATGGTTGTATGCGGATGGTCAGGCTGTCGTTCATCTTGTAGGCCACGATGGGCAACCAAATGTTGGCTCTGAGGTGAAATTGAAGCTGGAACATTTTGCGTTCAATGCAAAAGGAATGGAGTCCTTCGAACAAAAACTGGTAGATCGAAAGCACGCGTATGAGAAAACAAACGTTCCTGGAGTTGGAATAATCCAATTCCATTTGGCCGATCCTGACGGCAACCACATCCACATTGATTTCAGTGAATCGGATTAGCCGAAAGAGGTTGCAAGAGCGGGGTATCGCTACGCGCTGGTTGGCCAGAGCAGCGCGTTGTTCGATTGGGTTTCAAATCTGAACGATGACTGTCACTGGACTACTCAAACTTTAAGGTTAGCGACGAAAAGTGTGATCGCCACCGCCTTGACGTAGTTCAATTGGATCCGGAACCGGAACCAAATGCAACAGGGTGAGATCTGGTTCGAACAGAATCCAATAAGGTAAGGTGTCTCACCCACTTAGATTTCTCCACTCCTGAGAAAGCTTAGGTTTCACTTACAGATTGGCAAAACAAGCGGCGATTGCTTGGGCAATGACTGCCGCCATTGATTGATGATCGGTTGGAGTGTTCTTTTTGGCCAAAACTTCGGAGTTCCGATCGCCTGTAGACAGGCTGCGTTCCAATAAAGCCCGGCACGGGAAAGTGACCTCCCCTTCTTCAAGGCTTTTGCAACAGCATCAATGTCACTGGACTCTGGATAAATGTAGAGAGTTGTCGGGCTTCCCTCGACAAGCGCCAGAATTTCTTTCGAAGCAGATTGCGACCAAGTCGTGCAACCGTTGCTGCGACCGCCTGTGTAATTCACCAGCTTTCCATAGGGAACATACCCTTCGTCGTCGGCATGTGGGCTTTGCGGGTTTTTGAATCGGCATTGCCATTTCAAGAAAACAGCCTGATGGCCGCCGATAGCGCGCTCTCGGGCGTTGCGAGTTTCTCCTTCACCATCAAACAACAGAAATGTGCGGTAAAAGGGTTTTCTCATCCCAGATTGATTATAATACCCTTTGAATGAAGTTCGTGTTTCCGCCGTCACATAAGATCCACCGGTAGTCAGCTTTGAACCCTCTGCGTTGCTGAAGTTTCTGGCGCATTGCCTTCCGTTCGAAAAGTTCGCCCGCTGCAGATTTCGACCATTTCCATAGCCCGAGGAAACAGCGCGAAACGATTTGGTCGATTCACAAATTACGTAGAAACGCCGCCCCGGCTTACCGCTGGCTGAAGTGCTGGGACGCGTTGCATCTTTGGCAAGGTAGCAAGGGTTTTTAACAAGACCCTGACGAACCTTCTTTTGATACAATGCGCGTGCTCGATCAAGGACGATCGGCGCGATCTGACCATCGCCAGTGCCAACATGTTTTTGCAGCCAATCGGGAATATCAACTGACCGGGCATCTGCTGGGGTAGTCAGCGAACCCGTAGAGGCGGTCAGGATCATCACGACAACGGCAAGACGGAGCGAATTCGGTAGCAACGTAAAAACTCCTCCTAGAACATCCTCATGTTCAGCCTAGCACAAAATGCTCAAGTTTAGGTGTCGACTCCATAAACGCTTGCCTTCTACTGTGGCCGCAAGTCCCAAATGTTCATTGGGTCCTGTGGTTACCGTCCGAATCTGGGTCAAATGACCCCTAATTTGACTTTCTGGCTGGACATTCAGAATTCTGCTGCCAAGTAAATCCTATGAACTCGCGTCGTTCATTTCTGTTGATTTCCGCAGCATCTGTGGCCGCGCCGTTCATCGCGCGCGCCCGAAATGATTTCCTGAGCGATAGAATAAATAATCTGCCGCAATTGCAATCTCTACAGGTTCAGCGTGGAGATGAGATTGTTTTTGCTGAGGCACCCAGGGGGCCAGGATTAGATCGACTGGCGAATATAAAATCTTGTTCCAAGAGCATTGTTGCACTCTTGCTTGGAATAGCAATTGACAGGTCTGAGATTTCATCTTTCAATTCCACAATCCAAGAGGTTGCGCCGCAACTCTTGCCGGCAAATGCTACGCCCGGTTCGGAAAGCATAACCATGGAAGATTTGGTAACCCTGAGGGCGGGGCTTGAGAGGACATCCGGCGGAAATTATGGAGAATGGATAAGTTCTCCGAACTGGATTGCCGATGCGCTTACACGACCGATGGTCGCTGAACCCGGAAAGAGTATGCTTTATTCCACCGGCTCGACTCATGTCCTGGGTGCGGCCCTTTCAATCGCCTCGGACCAAAGCCTTTTGTCCCAAGTACGCGACAGATTGGGGGCACCACTTGGTATCGACATCCCAGCTTGGACGAGGGATCCGCAAGGATATTATCTGGGCGGGAATGAGATGGCTATTACTCCAAAATCGATGTTGAAAATTGCAGTTCTGCTTAGGGATCGGGGTGCCTTTGGTGGACGTCAGGTAGTTCCTGAAAGCTGGGTTGCAGCGTCGACCAAACCGTATGGCCGATCGGCTTTTCTGGATTGGAATACGGTTATGGATGGTTTCTAACGCCTTCTGGCTATGCCTTGGCGCGAGGGTATGGGGGCCAAATTATTGCGGCTCACACACGCCGTAACCTTGCCGTCGCTATTTCATCTGATCCTACGCGTCCTGCGCGATCAAATGGTTACTTTGGAGAACTCGTCAGATTGCTGGATGGGCCAATTCTGAATCTGAGTTAAAAGATAGTTGTCCCGCGGGATACCTTGTCTCAATTCATTTCAGACGATGAACCACTAGCTCAAAACCTTCATCGGCGGTTGGGGCAACGAAATGGCTGGCTATCTGATCAAATTGTTCCTCAGTCAGTTGAAACTGGTGTTCACCGGCCTCATTCCGCTCTCGCATTCTTGTTTTACACAGATCATTGGGCAGATCGAGATAGTGAAGCTCACTTGCCGCGTTTGCGGATTTAGCGACACTGTTCATCCAAGAGCGCGCAGCAAGTGTATTGGCTGGATAATCCAGAACGACTGATATCCCTGCCTTCAGCAATGAAACGACATGACGCCCCATGATGCCGCGCAATTGTCTTGAACACTGAACATAGTCCGAGATTGTAGACATTTCGTTTCTATATAATGCCGCCAACCACTCATCCTCGGAAATAACGACTGTACGTTTTGCCTCACCAAGTTGACGAGCGAGAGTCGATTTTCCCGCGGCTGGTTTGCCACAAACAAGCACTAACTTTGGAGTGTTTTCGGTCATGGAATTTTCTTTTGAGCGCGATGTCAAAAACGAAGTTTGCCCAGTGTAATTCAGAGGTCAACATCGCATAGCTTTGCCCCAATATTCAAAGCTTCTGCAAAATCACTGGATAGTTGAACTTATTGAGTGGTAAGCTGCTCAACTTTTGACGCGGCTTGGATCACTCGGTCATCATTCCTCCGGACACACTTCACAGGGCACTCGCCTTCGAGTTCGTTTTTGGGCGAAGCCATCCAAAATGCACGTTCCCACGGCGTCATGTCCTGTGGCAGCGCGTCAAGGATTTTTTTCATCAAAGGAAGCGGGGTTCCATCCTCGGCAAACTGGAACGAGGGATACACGTTTGAACCTGCGTAATTCAAAGAAAATATCCTCCCTGATCTTTTCCAGATATCGCCGATCCGGGTAATCTGCCAAGAACTTGCTTTCCAGCGCGCGTACACATCAGCGTCTTCCAACAGTGGAAATTTTCGGGCAAATTCGTCTTTTTGGATGTCATTGACGGAACTGCGATGTCCGTCAAACGTGGAAAAATACATCTGGTTACTCGTGACACTAGCTGATCCTTTGCAAACATAATGCCAAACGCTCGTTTCCTATAAAGTTAAGTAGGTCACAGTAGGACGAGAATTTTTGACGGACCCAGAATTCAATCAATAACATATTGAAAAATATATTATATTTGAACTTTTGAACTATCGAATTGAAGCCAGATGAATGTCCTGAGTTCTTGGAATTGTCGCAAGTCAAAGCAATAATCTGTGTAAGCAGGACGAATTGATCACGGAATTACGCCGAGGGCTTTCGGATGGGTTATGCGAAAACAGCGATATTGATGGCCGCAATGACCGCTTTGTTCATGGGTTTTGGATATCTTCTTGCGGGTACAGGCGGCATGCTGATTGCTTTGATGGTTGCCGCTGGAATGAACGTATTTACGTGGTGGAATTCGGACAAAATGGTTCTGAGGATGCACAATGCACGACCAGTTCTGACCGAAGATCGATTGGGTTTGTCCAAATTGGTTGAGACACTGGCTGGCAATGCTGACTTGCCAACACCGGAAATCTATCTGATCGAAACACCCCAACCAAACGCTTTTGCAACAGGGCGTAATCCCCGCAACGCCGCCGTCGCTGTAACTTCGGGGTTGTTGCAAACGCTATCGCGCGAAGAGTTAGCAGGGGTAATCGCGCATGAACTAGCTCACATTAAAAACCACGATACCGCGATCATGACAGTCACAGCGACATTTGCAGGTGCAATTACAATGCTGGCAAACTTTGCATTGTTTTTTGGTGGAAGAAGAGACAGCGCGATAGGGTTGGTTGGGACTATAGCCTTGATGATTTTGGCCCCCTTAGCGGCTGGGTTAGTGCAAATGGCCATTAGTCGGACAAGAGAGTACTCGGCGGACAGAGTCGGTGCTGAAATTTGCGGGCAACCTTTGGCTTTGGCGTCAGCTTTACAACGTATTCAGCGCGGCGCTGCTCGAATTGACAACGACACTGCGGAACGGAACCCGGCGACCGCACATATGTTCATCATCAACCCGTTGCATGCCCATAAACGTGACAAGCTGTTTTCAACGCACCCTTCGACGGCAAACAGGATAGCGGCATTACAGAAACTCGCAGAGCAATCGAACAGGCAGCGTCGGAGTCCGGCTGGTTCTGAAATAAAACGTGGCCCAGGAACCGGACCATGGGGGTAGTTAAAATACCGCTCCCAAACCCGTATCGTGAATTTGGACTGAGTAGAAAGAACACTGTTTCACTTTTCAGAAACTAGGAGTGTTTGATGTACCAAGGAATGGTTGTTTTTCTTTGCTGTATGTTACCAATTTCGGCGGCGGCATTGGAACTAAAAGAGACTGGCCGTTATGAATTAAACCGTCCAGCAAGCTTGGATTACGATCCTACTTTCTGTGGGTTGTGGATTGCCAACGAAAGCACCGAAGCCGTACTGGTTACTCTTCAAGGCGACGAACTGCGCCGTGTCAGCAGCGACCTGCACCGGATCAAAGCGATTGCGGTGGAGGGAGACCACCTTCTGGTCGGCGACGGATTCGGTGGCCTTCAACGTTTGACGAAAGATGGGATGCCACTGGGTGCGCCTTTCGTGCTGGAGGGTGGATTTGCGGACACGGAAGGCATCGCAATCACATCCAGCGGAGAGATTGTGACCGTCGAAGACGATCCAGAAAGGCTTTCTTGGTTCGACATGGATGGAAATTTAAAGTTCCGATTAGATACAATGAACCTGTCCCCGCCTTTAAGTGAAGCGCAAGGCATCGCTATTGATCCCCGCACCGGCCACATGTTGATTGTCGACGATTGGGAAGGATCAAACAGCCTGTACGAATTCACATCCAACGGGCAACTTTTGGCCCAGGTAAGCTTGCTGGAGTTCGGTGCCGACCCGGAAGGCATTGCCATCCGGCCGGGGTCAAATCAGCTATTCGTTGCATTTGACGGTGGCGCAAAAATTGTGACTTTCGACTATTCACCCAATTTACCTGAGGGCGCTGCTCCACTGTCTCCGGGTGCAGACTGTATGATGTTTTAAGCAGCCAAGTTATAGCTTTTGCTGTTCAATCAAACGCCAATCCGGTTTTCAATACGCTCCCAGATCCAACTTATCAGAAACGCAAGGCCACCAACCAAGACGACTACCATTGCAGCCGCTTCAATTCGAAAGACCGCGAATTCTACCGTAGGAGCAGTAATTAGAAGGGTCGCAATCGTGAAGAACATCGCGGTCCACATTGTCCGCCCACCTATCCGGTGGACACCGACGATAGCGGATGCAATGCCAAGAAGCATGAGAACCCGATGCGGCAAACCCACGGACTCAAGACATATTGCGACCAACGATCCGATTGCCACCCCGATCCCGAACCTAAGCGCTGAGTCAGGAACTTTCTCTAGCGGGGCCAAAACACGGAATACGAAAAGAAAGGAAAGCCAATAGGATTTTTGATTTCCGATCATTTGCGCAAGTATCGACGTTAATCCCAGACCCAAGATCAAAAAAATCCAAATCGATACTGCCCCTTTCACGGACATGGGTTTGCGTCTTGCAGATCCAAGCAAACGAAGCCACGTGCTTACCAAGCCTCCGACCGCAGCTGCGATCACGAACATTGCCACCAATGAGGCTGTTCGCTGGTCAGGAGGTATCAGCAAGTAAAGTAACAAACCGTTCAATGCGGGAACTGTGGCAAGGCTGCCGCTGATGCGGGCATCAAAAGCGGCCCAGCTCACAAGGACAAAGCCGCACAAGAATGCAGTCCATTGCGCAGGAATTAGTGTGCAGATCAAAATGCATGAAGCCACGAGGACCAAAGTTCTTGCGGTTGCAACAGGTGTCGAAAATACAGACCCAAGAAGCCCCGCCGAAAACCCAGCAACCGCTGCCACTCCTCCGAAAGGTTCTATTTCGCGTCCAAGCAGGATCGCCAAGGATGCTGAGGCGCAAATTGTGCCAGTCATTTTCCAAGAGAGCAATCCACTGGACCCTGTCGACACGTCATACCTCCACGTACCGGTTGTATAAAGTTGTCCGTATCCGGCCCTTAAAAAGCGGTGACTCAGACTGAACTTAGTCCCGTTCCTTGTCTAGAGTTTCACGAATTCGAGCCAGGTAAGTCAACGAGTTGGCAAAGGGTTCGTGTCCCAGATCATCCAATACTGGCTGCAAAGCTTTTGACATTCTCTGCATGCTTTCATTCAAAAATTGCTCACCTCGCGATGTCGAACGAGCAATTTTTGAACGCTTATCGCTTGGATTGGGTTCTAAGGTAATCAGCGCTTTAGTTTCTAACCCCGCAAGCATATGAGTCATCGATGTCTTTGGAACCTGGAACGCCTTTGACAGTTGGAGCGGAGTTTCTCCGTCGGGGCGACGCACAAGATGTCCAAGTATGCCGAACTGAGTTGCGGTCATACGGTTAGGCAACAATGCTTCAAGCTTGGTCGAGATCAACTGGTTGATGATCCCGACCTCGGTAAAGAACCGATAAACTTCTTCGATTTCATCTTTAGACTTCATTCAGTAAGCGCGTCTCCAGCGGCCAGCGTGGTGTGGGTATTGGTTCTGGTCCATATCCCAATCTCAACAACATTTGAACCGTATGCCCCTGCGGAGCAAGAAGCTCGTGCGCGAGCGCATATTCGCCAGCCATCTCTGGATATTCCTGCAGAGCCTGACTTACAGGATGAACACCGACGCCCATTTCAGTCGTTTTCAGATACAACCGCATTAGCTGACGTCCGGCGTCCAGTTGATCCCGGCGGTTATTTGTCCGGGTGGTAATGACGGCGTAATGGGGCGTCGCATCCAGCATGGCATAGTAGTCACGCAGTTGTGCCTTATTGCCGGGGTGATCAATATTCATCAACGTGTCCTGGCCTAGCAAACCCGTCAGACGCAAAGCTTCAAGCATCGGATCGCGAAGTTCAATACCGTCGGGATTGGAATTGATTTCCGCTTTGCCAATGCGCATCAGATCGACTGACTCTTTCAAAGTACGCGGTGTCTTCACCTCTATTTCAAAGGCTCTTTTTGTGAGTTCTCGAATTCGGGCAACTTTTGCTTCATCCAAAACCAAGCTCGCATAGTCGTTCAGGGCAGATGCTTCAGAAGGTTGCAGGCGTCTATCGCTGTAAGGCTCTTTGTTTGAATGCCTGTTGAGAATATGGGCCGCCAGAGGATCGGCCTTTGCGCCGGCTTCAAACGATGCGTCTGCGACGGGTCCTTCATCCCCTTCAGGCAAAAGGGTCAGTTTTGCGTTAAAACCCTGTGCGCTTGCCGCTAGAACCATGGTTTCTAAAAAGGCGCCAAGACCGATGTAAAGCTGACGATGGTTGGGATCGGTCTCTGGCAATTCGCGTTCTGTGTCACGATGAATGCGGGCTCTGTCCTCGTCGATTAGTTCTATCAGCCAAGGCTGGCGATTGTGCGGATTGGGGGCGAGAATTGCATAAGATAACGCCGCCTTGCGTGGATCCTCGTATGGAATGGGTTGCCAAGGTGCCAGTGCCTTTTGCGGTGTGCGAGTCGCCATGAAACCGGCGGCTCCCGCAGCCGCTATTATCGTACCACCGCCAATTATTTTCAGGAACTTTCGTCTGTTTGTCATAAGAAATCTCCATTAGTACGATATCGCACTATATAATACGATATCGTACTAATCAAGGTTCGGTAAAATGTACCGTGCTTAAATTGCTTGACGAAATAGTGTGTGCCCTGAGCATCAGGCGTTTTTTTAAGATGCGTATTCCCAACCAAACCGCACATTAGGTTTCGGACCTATCGAATACGCTATTGGCCGCGATGAAGGCATCACCGCCATTTAATCGCCGCTTGATTGTAGCACACGAGTTTTAAAGACCCATGCCTGAGCAGTTCAATATCTTTCGCGTGCTCTCATGTAGCAACGTCAAGTTGTAGGAATTTAAAGGCTGTTGAGCCGATGTTTTTCCAATATCTCGCAGAGCATCCTTTTAGCTTGCAAGCGGTGCTTACGATGGCGGTCCCGCGCCACTTCTGGCTGGCCTTCACATATGGCTTTAAATACCGCGCGATGATCTTCATTAGATTGGACTGGCAAAGGTCTAATAAAAAGCGTCGTTGCGCGCGCACGTCGAACTTGATCACTCATCATTGCCACAATTGCTTCGATGCGTTTGTTGCCACCTAAACGAACGAGTTCCTTGTGAAATAACTCGTCAGCTTCGGCCCATGCCTCAAGGTCTTCCGTTGCGATAGCCTGATCCATCTGAGAGATTGATGTGGCCAGCAACGCAAGTTCTACTTCAGAGTATCCAGCCTCTGCCGCGCGTTGCGCGGCAAGGCTTTCCAGTTCTGTAAGGATGTCGTAGATCTCGCGCATGTCTTCAGTGGAAACAGGAAGAATGCGCACACCTTTGCGGGGGCGCATTTCCAGCAAGCCCCTGCTTTCCAGCATTAAAGCAGCCTCGCGGATCGGGGTGCGGGACATGCCAAGGGTTTCCGCCAGCTCTGATTCCAGATGGTCAGTTCCGGCCGGTAGTTCACCAGACAAAATCATACGCCGCAAATCTCGGGCGGCTCGTTGCGTATTAGACAATGTTTTGCTGTCGTGATCCTTCAAGGTGTCTCCAAGTTAATCTTTCGTTCCTCTGCAGCCGCGCGGTAAATTGCTTCTTCGATGCGGATTACGTCCAGATAATCTCTGGCTGTGTTCTCGAACGGCGTGCCTCTTAAAAGGCCTGAAATGACGTGACTTTGCAAGACGTGGACGCAGTCGCCTCCAAAACCATCGTGATTGCTTGGGGGTAGAATCTGCTGCCGCTCTTGTTTTCCGAAACCACGGAGTTCCACTGAGCCGTCGCCACAAAGAACCAGGGATCCCTCGGTTCCTTCGATGAGAGCCTCACCCATGGTCTGACGCAGATTTTCTGCTTGGTGGTCAAGGCACCTGTTTCCATCGAACAAAGCTTTCAAACCGTTCGGATGATCGAACAGGATATAGCCAGCATCTTCGCCGGCAATAACCGGATTTACCCTGCGCAGATCGGCATAAACAGCGCTGGGTATCCCAAATAGAAACCTAAAAGTGTCGATCCAATGAACTGCTGTTTCGTGTACCAGAAATCGTGGCATCTCCTGAAAATACGGCTGCCGATCCAGGTATGCTTTCGGTCCCTGTCCATCACCGGGCCTCAGCCGAAATGTAGCTTGCAAAGGTCTGCCGATAAGACCCTTGTCCATTGCTTTTTTGATGGCACGATACCAAGGCTGAAATCGAAAGTTTTCGTGAACGATAATAGTTGCACCCGCTGCCTCTGCTTCAGAGGTGACCGCCTTCGCCTCGGCCAAAGACAGACAAAACGGTTTTTGGCAGATCATCCATTTGATACCGAAATCCAGAGCTGTTCGAATTGCTTTTGCCTGAGCCACCGGCGGCAAAATAATGTCTACCAAATCAGGTTCTTCTGTCTCCAGCATTTGCAAGATGTCCTGATACGCAGGAAGTCCGGTGGCCCGCGCTTTTTCAAGATCACGGTTGCACGAGCCCACTGGAATGGCGCCCGGCATTCGGACCCAACTCTCATAATGGAAACGACTGAAGTAACCGGCTCCGACACATGCGACTCTTATATCTTGATTAGTGTTCATGCCTTCAACAGTTCCAATACAGATGAAGCTGCGTCTTTTGTTCCTGCGGTGCCGCCAAGATCACGGGTCAAGTTTGTGCCATCTGCTAAGACTTGCTCAACCGCTGCCCGCAGGCGTGTCCCGTCCTGAGACAAAGCTGGGTTTTTGTGGGTTAAACCCAGCCATTCCAGCATCATCGCAGCCGACAAAATCATCGCGAACGGGTTGGCGATACCTTGTCCGGCGATGTCCGGTGCTGAGCCGTGACAAGGTTGAAAAACGGCGTGATCCAGACCGATATCTGCTGATGGCGCTAATCCGAGGCCACCCATAAGGCCGGCTCCAAGGTCAGAAAGAATGTCGCCAAACATATTTTCGGTCACAAGGACGTCAAATTCCCATGGTTTTTGAACCATCCAAAGCGCGGTAGCATCCACATAAGCGTGATCCGCCTGAAGATCAGGATGACGAGCAGCCTCGGCATCGAAAATCGAACGAAAGAAAGCAAACGCGCGGAAAACATTGGCCTTGTCGACACAAGTGACCCGACCTTGGCCGCGGCCTGATTGTTTGCGGGTCTGTGCGAGTTGAAACGCAAAGCGGAACAGTTTTTCGGAAACGTCACGGGTGATAAGCAAAGTTTCGCGGGCCTCGTCTTCGCTTACATCGCCTGCGCCTTGCGTAAAGAACAATCCTTCTGTGCTTTCCCGAATCAAAACAAAGTCGATTTCTTTTCCTTCGGGCAATGCCAATGGTGTGATTTGTCCAGAGCTCACCTTCACCGGGCGAACACCGGCAAACAGCCCCAGTTTTTTTCTTAGGTCAATCTGCGGAGAAATCTCGGTGCCATCTGGGTAGCGCACGTCCGGCAAACCCATTGCCGAGAGAAGAATCGCGTCGGCGTCCCGGGCCGTTTCCAAAGACTTTGCGGGAAATGCTTCACCCGTGGCCGCGTAATGCGACGCACCCGCCGGGGCATCTGTGAATGCCAGGTCATAGTCGGGATTGCATGCTGAAAGCAGCTGTAAAATTTCTAACGCGGGCACCATGATTTCTGGGCCAATTCCATCTCCATGGAAAACTGCAACTTGGTAACTTTTGTCCATTTTGACCCCACTTCCTTCCCGTTTCGCATTCATAGCGCGATAGCGGCCTTCACTACAGCCCGTTGACAGTGCATTCTTTAACGTATACATAAAAAAATGCAATAATAAACGCATTGATGACTCGGGAGGAATTAGAAATGAAGTATAGACTGAGACCGTTTGCTTTCGCTGCTTTGATGGCAACCGGGTTTGCAACGGGCGCTACCGCGCAGGACTATCCCTATCGCGACATCACAACGGCAGTAGTTTGGGGCGCCGGGGGCGGCACCGATACGATCAACCGCATGATTATGGCTGAGATGGAAAAGCACCTGCCTGTTTCGATCAACGTGATCAATCAAACCGGGGGTGTCGCGGGCTCGAACGGGATGGTTTATGTAATGAACCAACCTGACGATGGTTACACCTTGGTTGGATTGTCCGAGTCAAATGTTACGGCAGCCGTGCAAGGCGGGTGGGATCAAAAGTTCGACTTCTGGTACCCTTTCATCGTAGGCGGATCGCCAGATCTGATTTCTGTTCCGGCAGGAAGCCCATACAATTCATTAGAAGAATTGGTTGATGCCGCCAAAGCCGCGCCGGGTAGTATCCCCGCTGCTGCGTCCGGCGCGGGGTCTATTCACCACCTGAATCTACTAGCCATTGAAAAAGGGTCAGGTGCGGAGTTCAAGTTTGTACCCTACAAAGGTTCTGCGCCTGGGCAGGAGGCCGCCATCGCGGGCGAAGTAGCTTTGGTAGTTACATCCTTGGCCGAGCAGGCACCATTGATCGAAGGTGGGCAGTTGAAGCCTCTTGCGATGTTAACACCGGAAGACGCGCAAATTGCCGGAACAACGGTACCGTCCGCATTTGGAATTTATGACGGCCTTGACCAATACCTACCCCTGAAACAAGCAATCGGTTTTGCCGTGCACAACTCTGCCGGAGACGAGGTAAAAGCCGCGCTTGGCGAAGCATTCGAGCAGGCGATTGCCTCTGATGCAGTCGCCTCGTGGGCCGCCGCAAATAACTACGATGTAGGTGGACAGCATGGGGCAGAAGCTCAGGAACTGTTCGCTAATCTTGAGGCTACGTTTGCCTACACACTTCAGGATTTGGGCGCTGCAACTGTGGACCCAGCCTCACTGGGTATCCAGAAACCATAAAGCAGATCGATCGAAGGGGGCGCATTTTGCCTGCGTCCCTTTTCTTCCGGAGGCAGGAAATGGAAAAGATCGACGAAACACTGGTCTTACGCGCGCGGGACTTTTGGGCGTCAGTGGTCCTGATCGCCGCGTCTCTGTTCTTTTTGTGGAAGACCTTGGATATTCCACTTTGGGGTGAAAACCGCGCAGGAGTCAGCGGCTCAGATTGGTACAACTCGGCGGCAATAGTGCCGTTAATTATCTTTGGTGGGTTGCTTGTATTGTCCGTTGTTCTGCTCGTTACTTCAATTGGATCGGGTGGTGCTCGACAAGCGCTGAACGCGGCAGGGATCGGTTGGGACAAAGCGGAAGCGTTTCGTAGCTTAACCATCGGATTGATAATATTTGCATACTTGGTCGGTTTGGTCCCCAGAGTTGACTTTATCCTGTGTTCAGGTCTGCTAATTACAGCTTTGATCTTTGGTTTCTACGGCGGTCACGCCCAACGCGCCCTTGTGGCCTGCATTGCAGTTGTCGCCGCCGGGTTTTTCGCATTTGCAACAAATCCGACCCAGCCGGATTGGAACACACACGGTGATGATTGGGTCACTTTGGCGCTGTGGACAGGCTTGACGGTCTTAGTGGCAATCAAAGCCCGATCCGAAAGCGTTTTGCGGGTTGTGCCAATCGTGGCGATATTGGCTCCTCTTATCCTCGTTTGCATGATGGCATTTGTCTTTCGTCAGAACGTTCCCGCGCGCGGTGGACTGATATTCAAACAGATCGAATACCACTACTACGTATCGCTTCGTCCATTGTGGAAAGACTAGCGTAATGGAGTTCATCGTTTCGCAACTTTCTGGATTTGGCGCGGCTCTCGTGAATTTGGTCGTGGATCCGCTTTCCTATGTATATTTGATAACATCGGTTTTCCTAGGTATCTCATTCGGTGCTCTGCCGGGACTTACGGCGACGCTCGCGGTAACGATTCTCACCGGCTTCTTCAGCAACAAAATACCGCTCGATTACTCTCTGATCGCTTTGCTCGGAGCTTATGTTGGTGCGATTTATGGTGGGTCGTATCCATCAATTCTGTTGAACATTCCCGGCACGGCGGCCAGTGCAGCAACGGCAATGGACGGCTATCCCCTGGCGAAAGCAGGCCGCGGTGGAGAAGCGTTGGGGCTTACGACAACAGCTAGTTTCATCGGTACGGTGATCGGCACCTTGACGCTTTTGGTATTTGTCTGGGCGCTTCTAATGGTGTCAAAGAACATCGCCAGCCCGGAAAAAGCTTTGCTTGCTCTGTTCGGTATTCTGCTTTCGGGCACGCTGATGAGCGAAGACCTGGTGATTAAAGGCTGGATTGCAGGATTGGTTGGGCTTGCGATGTCAATGGTTGGGCTTGACCCTCTTTTGTCTGAACCCCGATACACCTTTGGCTGGTCATACTTGTTGAGTGGGTTTCAGGTTGTCCCGGTTCTGATGGGTGCCTTTGCTGTTCCTCAAATCATAGATGGTTTGCGTCATGTGGAAGCAGGTAAAGTCCTGGCCCTTAAGGGACGAATATTGCCTAATCTAAAATCTGTAAGGCGACATCTGCCGACGATAGGCCGATCAGGGGTGATTGGAACGGGTGTCGGTGCGCTACCGGGTGTCGGTGAGGATGTCGCTGGTTGGGTTAGCTACGGCGTTGGAAAGACCGTTTCGTCCGAAGGTGAAAAATTCGGCCGTGGTTCCCTGGATGGTCTGTTGTGTTCTGAAACGGCCAACAACGCATGCATAGGCGGAGCGCTAATTCCCTTGCTGGTGCTGGGCATACCAGGTTCTCCCCCTGCAGCGGCTCTGATGGGCGCTTTCAAGATTAACAATGTGATCCCTGGACCGACTATAGACCCCGAGATCATCCTGCGTGTTGTGGCGATATTGGTGATGGCGTCTCTTACAATGTTTCTAATGGGGCTATTTACGGCGCGAGTCTTTATTAAGATACTTGCAATACCTCAGACTGTCTTTTTACCGGTCGTAATGGTGCTGACTACTATCGGTTCGTTCAGTGTTGGGGGCGGGATAAACGATCTTTACCTGATGCTTGCCGTCGGTGCGGTGGCATATTTCATGAACCTGATGAAATACCCGATTGCGCCGCTAGTGATCGGCGTCATTTTGGGTGGGTTGTTTGACGAGACCTTCCGCCGTTCTCTGTTTCTGTCGGACGGGGATTTGTCCGTCTTTTTTTCGCGCCCGGGTGCTGCCATTCTACTGGTGTTGAATATTGGCTTGATCGTAAGTCAATTTCCCGCAGCCAAGCGGGTCTTCTCGCGCCTGAAAGGATTGTCTGTCTGATGTTCGCGGTTACTGTGACCTTTACTCTCAAACCCGGAGTGCGAGAGGTATTCTTACCGTTGATGATTGAAAATGCCGCGTCTTCGTTGCGCAACGAGCCGGGGTGTCGTCAATTCGACGTTTGTGTTGGCGACGAATCCCAGACGGTGTTTCTCTATGAAGTTTATGATGACGCGGCTTCTTTCGAAGCTCACCTAGAAAGCGCCCATTTTAAATCCTTCGATACCGCTGTGGCGGATATGATTGCCAACAAAACTGTTGTCCTTTTTTCCGAGGTTATCCGATGAGTGATTGGGAAATCCATGCTGTTAAGTATGCTGATCGTAATGCCAGAACCCGGGCAGATAGCTTTGTTTTTGACGACAATCATGACGCGCCCCACGCAATGGATTATTTCGTTTGGGTTTTGAAGCGCGGCGACGAAGTGATTCTTGTTGACACCGGCTATGACGCGGACGAAGGCGCCGCCCGTGGGCGCCCCATTGCAGTGGACCCGCGCGAGGCGTTGAAGCCGCTGGAAATTTTGCCCGAAAGCGTTAGCCAGGTCATCGTAACTCATCTTCACTATGATCATGCTGGTGGATTGCATCTGTTCCCAAATGCCAAGTTGCATATGCAATCAGCTGAAATGAATTTCGCCACTGGCCCTTGCATGTGCGAAGACCATTTACGGGCACCGTTTTCCGCCGATCATGTATGTGAAGCGATAAGGCGTTTGTACTCTGGCAAAGTTGTTTTCCATGACGGTGATGCCGAGATTGCGGAAGGAGTGACTGTGCATTGCATAGGCGGCCACTCGCGCGGGTTGCAGTGTGTTCGTGTGCGAACTGGCGCCGGGTGGATGGTACTGGCCTCGGACGCCTCACACTACTACGAGAACTTTATGGCGCGGAAAGCCTTCCCGATTGTGGTCGATTTGCAGGACATGCTGGACGGCTTTGCAACTTTGGAAAGACTGGCGTCGTCCCCCAAGCTTATCATACCCGGTCATGATCCGCTTGTCCGAGAGGTTTTCCCCGTAGGGATTGCACCACACATTCACCGGCTGGACTCGGGTCCTGTTAAAGAGATCAAGTTATGAAAATAGGCGTGATAGCCGATGACTTCACAGGAGCCTCAGACATCGCGCTTACGTTGGCTGAGGGAGGTTTGCGAGTGTGCCAATTCATCGGAACTCCGGATTTCCCAGCGGCTAATGATCTCGACGCAGGAGTCGTCGCCCTAAAATCCCGGACGTCACCTTTAAACGAAGCAATTGAGGACAGTCTTGCCGCGTGTGATTGGTTATTGGCTCAAGGAGCAGATCAGATCGTTTTCAAGATCTGTTCGACTTTTGACAGCACGGCAGACGGCAACATTGGTCCGGTTTTGGATGCTTTGTCCGATCGATTGAATGCCGATGGCGTCATAGTATGTCCGGCATTTCCCGAAAATGGGCGCAGTATTTATCAAGGGCATTTGTTTGTTCAGGATAAGTTGTTGAATGAAAGCGGTATGCAGGATCACCCACTTACCCCAATGCGCGACTCAGATTTGAGGCGGGTATTAGCACAACAAACGCCAAAGCAGATCCATCATGTCAGCGCTCTTACAGTGATGCGGGGTGCTACTGAAATTCGCGCTGAGTTGCCGGCAACAGGTTATGCCATTGTGGACGCAATCCGTGATGTGGATATGATCGAGATTGGCAAGGCGGCAAAAGGCACCCCTTTGCTTTGCGGGGGTTCAGGTATTGCTTTGGGCCTGCCAGAAAATTTCCATTTTACCCAGGCGAAACCATCGTGGACCGCGGTTCAGGGCTCCGGGGTTGTACTTTCCGGTTCGTGCAGCAGAGCCACCCGAGGTCAAGTCGACACTTATAAGCGTACGTCCCTCCATCGCGAAATCCGCGCGTCAGATGCTATCACAGGAGCGGTTGATACACAGGAATTGGCGGATTGGGTAATAGCACAGGAAACGCCACCCCTTATTTACTCATCTGCAGATCCCGCCTTAGTTAGAAAAGCGCAAACAGAATTTGGAACGGATCGAGCAGCGACCGCGGTCGAAGCTTTCTTTTCGGATTTGTCCGCGCAGTTGCTCGGCAGAGGGGTAACTCGATTTGTTGTAGCCGGAGGTGAGACATCCGGAGCGGTTGTAAAAGGGCTAAGTGCTCAGGTGCTTGAAGTCGGCCCACGCCTAGCGGCCGGAGTTCCTTTGCTTCGTTTTCATGGTTCACACCCAGTTGCATTGGCGCTGAAGTCCGGAAATTTCGGAGGCGAAAACTTCTTTGCCGAAGCATTGGCAAAGATGGAGAAATCATCATGAGCGAAGAAGCCAAGCTGCGTGAAGATATCTGCAATTTGGCGAAGTCAATGTTTGACCGAGGGCTTACCTGCGGCGCTTCGGGGAATATTTCTGCGCGATTGTCTGATGGTACATTTCTGATTACGCCGACTGGCAGTTCTTTAGGCTTTCTGGAACCCATGCGTATCAGCCATCTGGACTCAAATTTTCGCCTACTCAGTGGGGATCGCCCGACTAAAGAAATTCCGTTACACGTGGCGTTTTATGAAACACGAAACCGCACTGGAGCAGTGGTCCATCTGCACTCCACATATTCGGTCGCCTTGTCGATGCTGCCTGACATTGATCCGGACGACGTTTTGCCGCCTCTGACACCGTATTCGATAATGAGATTGGGCAAGGTAAAACTGCTTCCATTCTATTTGCCAGGAGACGAAGCGATGGGCGATGCAGTCAGAAGCTTGGCTGGCGAACGCAGCGCGGTATTGCTGGCAAATCATGGCCCAGTAGTTGCGGCCAGGAACATTTGGGCCGCGGTCTTCGCAATGGAAGAATTGGAAGAGACGGCAAAATTGGCGATGCTCACACGTGGTTTGCAACCACGCTGCTTGACGACCGACGAAGTGAAGTTCGTTCAAAACCGAGGCAGACCTTAGCCTTGGGGTAGCTCAACGCTGAGTTATGAAAGACAGTCCAGTTACGAGTTGCTTTAATCCAAGAGCAGCCCCAGCGAATATCGCTAAAAACGTTACTGGTGCACTGTAGGCCAGCAGCGAGAAAGCGGAGATACCCTGTCCGACACTGCATCCGACCGCAATGATTGCCCCGGGTCCCATGATCGCGGCCCCAAAAATCTGGCGCTTTAGTTCCCGCGGGTCTTCGCAAGCTTCCCATCGGAATTGACCCTTGGACCAAGACCCCAGGAAGGCACCTATTAGAACGCCTGTGACCGATCCTACAGCGAATGAAAGCGTCGTGCCGGATGCGGTCATGAGGTAGAACATTGTATCGCCGAGAGGCGCGGCAAAAGTATGGGTTTGCACCGTCTCTCCTTCGAATCCGTGTGCCGCGACCCAATTTGTGCCGAGCCAACCAGAGACTATTGCCAATCCAACTGCAGCGCCCCAAAAGACCTGCGAAGGGGTGCGGCGAAGTCTGTCGCTTAGCAATGCGAAAACCACTAAGGCTGCACCAGTTGTTGTGCCGATTAACCAAGCTGGAATTGCGATCATTCGTTCGGCAAGTAAACTGATGCTTTGCGGCTCGCTCAGGTTCATTTCCACCGGGAAAATCCAAACCCTTAGATACGCCAATGGTCCTGACATAACGACGTAAGCGGAAAGGCCCATTATCAAAACGATAACGAATGATCGAAGGTCACCACCTCCGAGCCTTGCCAACGCGCCATAGCCACAGTTCCCACTTATGGCCATGCCGTACCCAAACATGAGACCGCCCACGATCGAACCAATTGGATTCCAGGATTGAGCGAGATATGCCGTTTCAACCGGGTCAAGCCAACCAAGCGCTATTGCTAAGTGACTGCCTGCAATCGCGACACCGATTGCGACCGCCCACATGCGCAAACGCCGGTCATCATTTGCATATATGTAGTCTTCGATCGCACCCAACGTGCAAAAGCGGCCAATTCGCGCCGCCAAACCCAACACAATTCCGCCGATCAAACCGATCAGAGCGACAGTATTGGCGTCTCCCAAGATTTCGAACATGCCAGGCTCCTCCCAAAGCTGGCGGCGATTCAAACCCGTTTCTACTTTTCCCTACAGAATAGATCGTAGACGACTTCGAGGATTTGCGTTGATCGGTCATCGGCCAACCTGTAGTAGATCGTCTTTCCCTCACGTCGTGTTTTTACCAAGCCCTCGAAGCGCAAGCGGGACAATTGTTGAGACACCGCAGCCTGTCGTGCCGACAGCATTTCTTCCATCTGCGTGACGGATTTCTCTCCTGAAGATAAATAACACAAGATCATCAGACGTCCCTCATGGCTTATAGCTTTGAGGAAGTTTGAAGCCGTCTGAGCATTCTCCATCATTCTATCCAGGTCTTCGGCGCACATGTCTTTCGAGAACACAGGCAGTTTCGAAGATTTGTCCAACACGATCGCCTCGCTTTCATAGCTAAACGCATTCAAAATAGTTTATGTAATTTGTTTCAATTTAGCCAGAGGTCTCAATCGTTACTCCTCCGTCACGGAGTAAAACACCAAGCAAACCCCAAAAAAAGTCTTCCCCAGGATATCCTTCGATACGACCGATTTCCTGCCCGTCTTCCAGCAAAACAAAGGTCGGTGTGTAAAAAAGTGGCTTTTCTAGAACGATATCATCTGGGGTAGATCTGTGGATATCTATGCGGCGAAGCGGAGCCACTTTACCTTCCGGTGTCTTGGGATAGATCTGGGAAATTTCGGAATCCCAGCGTTCACACCACATACAGCCCTCTTCTTCTGCCATAAGTAGCGTCATTTGGGCGCGTGCGATAACAGGTGCAACAAGCAAAGTGATTGCAAGTAAAAGCAAGTGTAAGTGGCGCATTGCAAGCTCCGATTGACCGCGGGACTATATCTTTATAATTTTGAATGTATGAATAATAACGCGTCAGGACGATTTTGGCCATGCTCGATATTACATTTGCAGGAGCTTTGGCCGCAGGGCTATTGTCGTTTCTTTCACCCTGTATCTTACCAATTGTGCCTTTCTACCTCAGCTATCTGGCTGGCGTCGGAATGGAGCAAATCGCGGCGGATTCAGCCATTTCCTCTGACATCCGCCGCAAGGCGACGCTTTTGGCGATTGCATTTGCGGCAGGGATTATTACGATTTTCATGGCTCTCGGCGCAACAGCTTCGGTTTTTGGACAGTTGGTTCGTGAGTATTTCGACATTTTGCGATGGATTGCGGCGGCGATCATTATCGCAATGGGCTTGCACTTCTTAGGGGCCATTCGCGTCGGTTTTCTTTATCGCCAGTTTCGGGCAGAAGTTGGCGATACATCAAGTGTCAGTCCAATTGGCGCATACATTCTTGGGCTCGCTTTCGCCTTTGGCTGGACTCCATGTGTTGGACCAGTGTTGGCGGCTATTTTGTTCACGGCTGCAGGCACGGATACATCTTGGCGCGGCGCGGGGCTTCTGTTCGTTTATGGCGTTGGAATGACCGCACCCTTTGTTGTTGCCGCCTTTCTGGTAAAACCGTTCATGCAGTGGATGGCGAGGTTCAGAAAACATCTGCCTAAAGTAGAAAAAGCAATAGGCGGACTTATGATCCTCTTCGGCCTTCTGATCGCAACCAATTCCATCAACTACATCGCTCAGTGGATGTTGGACTACATGCCTTGGCTGGCAGCCATAGGCTGATTAGGGAGAATGTCATGAAACGAGTTTTTCTATCTCTAATACCATTCCTGTTAGCAGCCATAGTATCCGCCGCAGAGCTTGGCGACGACGGTCTGCATAAAACGCCGTGGATGCGTGACACTTTCAAAGACCTTCGCGAGGATCTTGACGAGGCTTCCGGTGAAGGTAAGCGGTTGGTACTATTTATTGAGCAGCAAGGCTGCATTTACTGCAAGAAGATGCACGAGGAGGTTTTCCCTCAGCCTGATCTCGCCTCTTACATCGAAGAAAACTTCTTTGTAGTTCAATTGGATTTGCACGGAAGCACTGCGGCCATCGACTTCGATGGTGATGAAAATGAACAACGGGCTCTGATGCGCAAATGGGGCATCTTGTTCACGCCAACTCTTGTATTTTTGCCCGAAGACGTACCCGAGGGCGTCACGGCAATCGAGTCTGCAGTCGCTGTGATGCCGGGGGCGTTTTCTAAAGCAACCACTATAGATCTTTTTACATGGGTCAACGAAAAACGCTATGAACTTGATAACGATGAAGATTTTCAGCGTTATCATGCACGCCGCATTCAAGAGCGAAACAATATTTCGCAAGATTGACTGCCTTCTTTATAAATAAAAAAATTCAAAATAATGAATTTAATGTTGCGACGGACCATGTCCGTGGACTACGGTGCACATGGGCTTTGGGTCGCAATGCGCCGTCGGCGCGGTAGCAAATGGGAGGGATCATGAAGCTGAAACTCTTAACTTTGGCCTGTCTATTAACAGGCAGTGCTGCCTTTGCGGCAGAGACTGGCCCAAAGGACGTCAGCTATGACGACTATGGCGCCATAGAAGAATCGCTTACCGGGGTCGCCGGCGACGCAGAAAGCGGTGCGATCATTGTCGGTGAAAAATCCAAAGGTAATTGCGTTGCTTGTCATGAGGTCACAGCACTGGCCGACATTCCGTTTCATGGCGAAGTCGGTCCGATGTTGGATGGCGCAGGCGATCGTTGGACCGAAGCGGAACTTCGTGGACTGGTCGCAAACGCAAAGATGACATTCGAAGGCACGGTTATGCCAGCGTTTTACAAGGACGATGGCTATATCCGTCCAGGTGATGCCTACACGGGCAAAGCTCCGACTGCACCTTTGACGTCGATTCTCACAGCGCAGGAAATTGAGGACGTGGTCGCATTCCTAGCGACCCTGAAAGAGGAATAATCCCGCCTTCTGGCGTGAGACTTCAAGAATTCAAAGGAGTTTGAAAATGGATCTTTCTCGTCGCGAGACTCTGGCCCTCGGTCTAGGAGCTGCGTTCCTGACAATTGTGCCGTTCCGTGCAAATGCAGCGGCTGAAGATGCGATAGCCGCGTTTACCGGTGGCGCGGAAATGACCGAAGGTGGTGTAACACTAACGGCTCCGGAAATCGCTGAGAATGGGAACACAGTGCCGATCGAAGTCAGCGCACCTGGGGCTGCTTCGATTCTGATTGTTGCAGCTGGCAACCCAGAACCGGGCGTCGCCACGTTTAATTTCGGCCCTTTGGCCGCTGAACAAGCAGCTTCAACCCGTATCCGCCTTGCCGGAACACAGGATGTCATTGCCGTGGCCAAGATGGCGGACGGCAGCTTTGCGAAGACGTCTGCGACCGTAAAAGTGACAATTGGAGGCTGCGGCGGCTGATCGCCACGCACCCTGAATAACAGGAGATTTTCCAATGGCATCCGGTGTAAAACCCCGCGTCAAAGTTCCAAAAACAGCCGCTGCTGGCGAAACGATCACGATCAAAACACTGATCAGCCACAAGATGGAAAGCGGTCAGCGGAAAGACAAAGAAGGCAACGTTATTCCTCGCTCGATCATCAATCGATTTACCTGCGAGTTTAACGGAGAACTCGTTGTTGACGTAACGATGGAACCGGCAATTTCGACTAATCCGTACTTCCAGTTCGATGCAACCGTGCCTGAAGCAGGGGAATTCGTTTTCATATGGTACGACGACGACGGATCTGTCTATGACACCAAAAAATCGATCGAGATCGCCTGACGGCTCGACCACTACGGCAGGTCAGCGCTTGCTGCGAATTCTGGCGCTGCTCCACCAAGGGAGGAATGCAATGAATATGAAGGCAATGACGGCGATAGCGGCATTTCTGGCTTTACCGATAGCGGCGGTGGCCGGACCGGACGACGACAATCTCGTGATTAACGACGAGCTGGACATGATCTCGGTTACCGATGCGCCGGAGCACGTCGAAAATTTCGACAAGATTTATTCAGGTTGGCATTTCCGGACAGATGAAACCCAAGCACTGCAGATTGATGATTTTGACAATCCCGCAATGATTTTTGTCGATCAGGCTTCCGACCTTTTTGAAACGGTTGACGGGGCGGCCGGTGAAAGCTGTGCCTCATGCCACGACGGCGTCGAAAGCTTCCAAGGCCTGCAAGCGTCAATGCCCAAGGTCGATTCTGAAAGCGGCAAGCTAGTTGTTATGGAAGATCTGATTAACAAGTGTCGGACGGATCGAATGGAAGCGGAACCATGGAAGTGGTCAGGTGGAGACATGCAGGCAATGGTCGCATTGCTTGGCTTGCAATCGCGCGGAATGCCCATGAACGTTTCCATTGATGGCCCCGCTGCTCCTTATTGGGAGCAGGGTAAAGAGATGTACTATACCCGTTACGGTCAGTTGGAATTGAGTTGCGCCAATTGTCACGAAGATAACTGGGGTAACATGATCCGGGCAGATCACTTGAGTCAGGGAATGATCAACGGTTTCCCGACTTATCGATTGAAACAAGCCAAATTGATTTCGCGCCATAATCGGTTTCGCGGTTGTATTCGTGATACCAGGGCCGAAACTTTTGCCGAAGGTTCGGACGAATTCCGCGCGCTAGAACTCTACGTGGCGTCGCGTGGCAACGGGCTTTCGGTCGAAACTCCGGCTGTGCGGCAATAACGAAGCACCCGCGCTGGAAATATCTGGCGCGGGTTTTTGATGACATTTACATTCACACATTTAGATGTGACAAAGGAAAGTCAGTAGATGATTTCGCGACGTGATTTTCTCCAAGTCTCAATGGCGGCTTCGGCGCTATACGGCGCCTCCGGTTTTGGCAAATGGTCCAGACTTGCTGCGCAGCAAAGCTTAACGCAAGATCAACTTCTTGAATTTGAAACTTTTGGTAACATCAGCCTGATCCATGTCACGGATATTCATGCGCAGCTTAAGCCGATCTATTTTCGAGAGCCTGAGGTCAACCTAGGTATCGGCAACGCGCGTGGACAAATGCCGCATGTGACAGGCGCCGCGTTCCGCAAGGCTTATGGTATAGATGATGGAAGCCCATCGGCCTATGCGTTGACCTACGACGACTTCGCGGCACTGGCCAAAGCCTATGGCCGAGTCGGTGGGCTAGACCGAGTTTCAACAGTCATTAGCGCCATTCGGGCTGACCGTCCTGACGCATTGTTGCTGGATGGCGGCGACACCTGGCACGGTTCCTACACCTGCTATCAAACCGCTGGCCAAGACATGGTCAATGTCATGAACGCACTAAAACCTGACGCGATGACGTTCCATTGGGAATTCACGTTGGGCAGCGAACGGGTCAACGAGATAGTAGAAGGTCTTCCATTTGCATCGCTAGGTCAAAACATTTTTGATGCGGAATGGGACGAACCAGCAGAGTTGTTTCAGCCCTTCAAGTTCTTTGATCGCGGAGGTTCCAAGATTGCCGTCATTGGACAGGCATTTCCATACATGCCGATCGCAAACCCTAGCTGGATGTTTCCAGAATACTCTTTTGGGATCCGCGACGAAAACATGCAGGCCATGGTGGACGAAGTGCGAGAAGCCGGTGCTGATGTCGTCGTCGTGCTAAGCCATAATGGATTCGACGTGGATAAAAAGATGGCGGGGCAGGTGCAAGGGATCGATGTGATCCTTAGCGGCCATACCCATGATGCGCTGCCCGAGCCGGTTTTGGTGGGTAAAACACACATCATAGCATCAGGCTCCAATGGCAAATTTGTCAGCCGGGTCGACTTGGATGTTCGGGATGGTCAGATGATGGGATTGAAGCATAAACTAATTCCAATCTTTTCTGACGTTGTCGCACCTGATCCCGCGATCACCGCTCTCATCGATGAACAGCGGGCGCCATTCAACACGGCGTTAAGTGAGGTGATCGGCAGAACCGACTCCTTACTCTATCGCCGCGGCAACTTTAACGGAACCTGGGATGACCTGATCTGCGATGCGTTGATCAGCGAACGTGAGGCGGACATTGCTATGTCGCCAGGGGTTCGCTGGGGGCCGTCAATCCTGCCGGGGCAGGAAATCACGCGGGAAGACATTTGGAACGTCACTTCGATGACCTACCCAAATGCTTATCGTACTGAAATGACGGGTGAATTCATCCACGTAATATTGGAAGATGTCGGCGACAATCTGTTCAACCCTGATCCCTACTACCAGCAGGGCGGCGACATGGTTCGTGTCGGTGGGCTTGGTTATCGCATCGACGTGACCAAGCCGCAGGGACAGCGGATCAGCGACATGACCCTTCTCAAAACCGGCGAGGCGATTGATCCAGCAAAGACATACATTGTGGCAGGTTGGGCCAGCGTTAACGAAGGCACCGAAGGCCCCCCAATCTGGGATGTCGTCGAAAATCACATTCGCAGCCAAGGTACCGTAACTGTCGGGCCTAATACATCGGTCGAGGTTATTGGCGCCTGATACAGCGCTGCAACACGAACATCAGAAACAAGATTTGCTGATCGAGTAACGGAGGCAAACCAAATGAGTGACAACTCCAAAGGAAAGGCAACTTCCCGTCGCCAATTTCTGAGCGGCGCAGCAGCCGTTGGAGTAGGCGCAGTTGGCTCCGGGGCGGCCCGTGCCGCAAGCCCCGACCCGCTGATTACACAGGTTCAGGAGTGGGCGCAGACCACTGGAGAAGGCGTCGACGCAACACCCTATGGGTTGCCAATTCAATTCGAAAAGGAAGTCGTGCGGCGCAATGTAGAATGGCTGACCGCCGACACGATCAGCTCAATAAATTTCACACCAATCCACGCGTTGGACGGAACAATTACACCTCAGGGGTGTGCGTTCGAAAGGCACCATTCCGGCGCTATCGAACTAAGCAAGCCAGACTACCGCTTGATGATTAACGGTCTCGTCGATACGCCGCTGGTCTTTACTTATGAAGACCTTGAACGCTTCCCTCGTGAAAACCGGGTCTATTTCTGCGAATGCGCCGCGAATACCGGAATGGAATGGGCGGGAGCGCAATTGAACGGTGCCCAATTCACGCACGGCATGATCCACAACATGGAGTATTCCGGCGTGCCACTTCGTACATTGTTGGAAGAGGCTGGAGTCAAACCCGCAGGAAAATGGATTTATGTCGAAGGTGCCGATGCATCGTCCAACGGTCGCTCGATACCGTTGGAAAAGGCGATGGACGACGTGCTGGTTGCTTTCAAAGCCAACGGAGAGGCCTTGCGTAAGGAGCACGGCTATCCGGTTCGCTTAGTGGTACCCGGTTGGGAAGGCAACATGTGGGTCAAGTGGCTACGTAGGGTCGAAGTAACCGAGATGGCAATCGAAAGCCGCGAAGAGACATCCAAGTATACGGATACACTCGAAGACGGCACGTCGCGTAAATGGTCTTGGGTGATGGACGCTAAGTCCGTTGTCACGTCGCCCAGCCCGCAAGCGCCGATTACACATGGTCCGGGACCACTAGTGATTACGGGGTTGGCTTGGTCGGGTAGAGGCTCGATCACAGGAATCGACGTATCCGTGGACGGAGGCAAGAACTGGGTGCCGGCGCGTTTGGCAGCACCGGGTACCGACAAGGCGCTGACCCGCTTCTACCTGGACTACAACTGGGACGGTTCGGAGATGCTTTTGCAGGCCCGCGCAAAAGATTCCTCGGGCTACGTCCAGCCAACCAAAGCTCAGCTGCGAGATGTGCGAGGAGAAAACTCGATTTACCACAACAATTGTATCCAGACCTGGTGGATCAAGGAAAGTGGAGAGGCGGAAAATGTCGAAGTATCATAAGTTATTTACCGCTTCAGCGATTGGTCTATGCATGGCGTTCCCTGCTTACGCAGAAAAGTTTGGCCTTGGGCGTCCTGCCTTGCCTGAAGAGATCGCGGCATGGGATCTGGATGTCGCCCCTGATGGAACTGGATTGCCGCACGGGTCAGGTGACGTTTTCACTGGGGAAGAGGTCTTTGCCGAGCAATGCGCCATATGCCACGGTGACTTCGCCGAGGGCGTGGACAATTGGCCCAAATTAGCGGGAGGAGAAGGAACGCTTGCCGACAAGGATCCCTTGAAGACGGTAGGTTCCTATTGGCCCTATCTTTCAACGGTCTGGGATTATGTGAACCGTTCGATGCCGTTCGGAAATGCGCAGTCACTGGAGCCGGATGATGTCTATGCGATGGTGGCATATATCCTTTATTCCAATGATATTGTGGATGACGAATTCACGCTGTCGCATGAGAATTTCCTCGAAGTTGAAATGCCTAATGCAGAAGGGTTTATCGTGGATGACCGCGACACTTCAGAGGCGCATTTCTGGACTGACGAACCTTGTATGAAGGATTGCAAGGAAAGCGTGGAAATCACTATGCGAGCGGCTGTTTTGGACGTAACGCCGGAAGAGACTGAATTAAACGCAACCGAGGCTCAGACAACGGTTCAGGAAGCGTCAGCTGAGGTTGAAGTTGAAGCAAAGGAAGAGTCGGCAGCAGAAGAAATAGCTGCGCTTGATCCCGAGATGATTGAAAGCGGCGAGAAAGTTTTCAAGAAGTGCAAATCCTGCCATCAGGTCGGTGAAGGCGCCAAGCACCGCACTGGACCGGCTTTGAATGGAATTATCGGAGCCAATGCCGGTGCCGTTGAAGGTTTTAAATACTCAAAAGCAATGAAGGCGGCTGCAGACGAAGGCCTCGTTTGGAACGACGAGGAAATGGCCGCATTTCTCGCAAAGCCAAAGGCCTACATGAAAGGAACGCGAATGTCTTTCGCAGGCCTTAAAAAAGAAGACGATATCCAAGCGGTGATCGTCTATCTCAAGTCATTCGGAGGCTGATAATGCGTTGGCCGACCATACTGATGTTTGCTGCCGCCTTAGGTGCTCTCGCACCTGCGACCAGCGCAACAGAGAACCTCGGCGATGCAGACGCAGGCAAAATCGTTTTCGCCAAATGCAAAGGCTGCCATCAAGTTGGAGAGGGAGCCAAGAACAAAATTGGCCCGCATCTTAACGGGGTATTTGGACGTAAGGCCGCAGCGCTAGAAGATTTTAAGTACTCCAAAAGCCTGGTGCGCGCTGGAAATTCCGGCCTTGAATGGCACGCGGACACTCTTTCGGCGTACATTGAAAATCCTCGCGCATTCGCGTCTGGAACACGGATGAGTTTTGCCGGACTAAAAAACGCTGAAGAACGGGCGAACGTGATCGCCTATCTGCGTATATTCTCGGACAATCCGCGAGATATCCCCGAAGCGGATCCGACGGCCAAAGGAACCGATCACTCGGTGGACCCGGAAATACTGGCGATTCAGGGGGACCCTGAATACGGTGCTTATCTCAGCAGCGAATGCACGACATGCCATCAAATAGAAGGAAGCGACGAAGGCATTCCCTCTATCGTGTACTGGCCGGACGAGGACTTTGTAATCGCCATGCACGCTTACAAAGACAAACAGCGGCCACATCCGGTGATGCAAATGATCGCTGCACGGTTGAGCAATGACGAGATTGCAGCGTTAGCAGCCTACTTCAAGAATCCAGAATGACAGTGCCAAATGGGAGGAAACGCGATGACACTCAATAGACGTACATTTCTTGGGACAGCTGGGGTAATTGCAGCTGGATTATCCGCGCCAATGGTGCTGGCCCAAGGTAAACCACGTGTCGTAGTTGTTGGCGGTGGCGCCGGCGGCGCGACTGCGGCGCGTTACATCGCTAAAGACAGCAAAGGCGAGATCGATGTCACTCTGATCGAACCGACGCGGACCTACTATACCTGTTTCTTTTCGAACCTGTATCTGGGTGGATTTCAGGAACTGTCCGACATCGCGCACAGTTATGGAACGCTGGCTGCGAACTACGGTGTCAATGTCGTCCATGACTGGGCTGTGGGTGTTGATCGGGACGCTAAGACAGTATCTTTGGCGGGGGGTGGCTCTGTTCCTTATGACAAGCTGATCCTGAGTCCTGGCATCGACTTTGTGGATGGAGCGGTTGAGGGTTGGGACGTATCCGCTCAGAACAAGATGCCCCACGCATACAAGGCTGGCTCGCAGACCGAACTTCTCAAGGCACAAGTGATGGCAATGCCAGAAGGTGGTACCTTTGCAATGGTCGCTCCTCCGAATCCATTCCGTTGCCCGCCCGGACCCTATGAAAGGGTTTCGATGGTGGCACACGTCCTAAAGGCGAACAATCCGACGGCGAAGATCATCGTGGCTGACCCCAAGGCGAAATTCTCGAAAATGGCTTTGTTCCAGGAAGGGTGGGCCAACCATTACGAGGGAATGGTAGACTGGATCGGAGAAGACTTTGGTGGTGGCAATGTATCAGTGAACCCGGATGCGATGACCGTGACAATTGACGGCGAGGAAACCAAAGTCGATGTGTGCAATGTGATCCCGGCAATGAAAGCCGGGCGTATTGCGGAATTGGCAGGTGTTACCGACGGCAACTGGGCTCCGGTAAACGCCGCTGACATGTCCTCGAAGGCAGATCCGAATATTCATGTTCTTGGGGACGCAAGCCAACAGGGCGATATGCCCAAATCTGGTTTCTCAGCCAACAGTCAGGCGAAAGTCTGCGCGAACGCGGTACGAGGTGCGTTAACCGGATCCAAAGTATTTCCGGCCAAATTCTCTAACACCTGTTGGTCGCTCATTGACGCGGATGACGGCGTCAAGGTTGGTGCTACCTACGAGGCGACGGCCGAAAAAATCGCCAAAGTGGACGGGTTTATCAGCCAGACCGGCGAAGGTGCAGACCTTCGAAAGGCGACATACGAAGAGTCGCTGGGTTGGTACGCGGGTATCACTTCGGACATGTTTGGTTAACAAAAATTGGGGGTTTTGACCGATGTCAAAGCCACCATCACGCAACGTGTGAAGATGCGGTTCAGGAGGAGGAGAATGATCATGAAACACTTTATCGCCAAGACCGCGTTCTTAGCTGTGCTGGCAAGTCAATCGTTTGCCGAAGAGATCATCACCGTCCCTTTTGACGGCACTTTTGACGATGCGACGTTTGCCGTCGAGTCCGCGATTGTCGGGCAAGGACTGGTTATCGACTATGTCAGCCACGTTGGAGACATGCTGAACCGGACGGGTGCTGATGTCGGTAGCGCCAAACAGATATTCTCGTCAGCAGATATCTTCATCTTCTGCTCTGCAAAAATCTCTCGTGAAGTAATGGAAGCCGACCCGATGAATATCGGGTTCTGTCCCTACGGTATTTTCGTGGCCGAGGATGATGGCGGCGTAATGGTTGGTTATCGAAGCTATCCCGAGGGGCCAATGGAGAAGGTAGAAACGCTGCTTTCGGGAATTGTTGAAGAGGCGGTCGGGAACTGAAATGAATTACCCAAAGTATTTTCGCGAGCAGTTGGAACAACTGCGGGAGGAGGGAAACTACCGTGTTTTTGCTGATCTGGAGCGGCAGTGCGGCGCGTTTCCATCGGCGTTTAGTCACGCGGAAACCGGCCCTGAGAAAGTCACTGTTTGGTGCTCAAACGATTATCTTGGAATGGGCCAGAATCCAAATGTTCTAGCTGCCATGCATCGGGCGATTGACAACTGCGGTGCCGGGGCTGGTGGTACCCGGAATATCTCGGGAACCACACACGAGCATGTTCTTCTCGAGCGGGAACTTGCGGACTTGCACGGAAAAGAAGCGGCTTTGCTGTTTACTTCTGGTTATGTATCCAATTGGGCTGCTTTGGGAACCTTGGCGTCCCGAATTCCCGGCATCACAGTTCTGTCTGATGAATTGAATCACGCTTCGATGATCGAGGGCATACGCCACAGTCGCTGTCAAAAGCGGATTTGGAAGCACAACGATCTTGAAGACCTGGAAAAACAACTTTTGGACCTGCCGGCAAACGCTCCAAAACTCATTGCGTTCGAGAGCGTCTATTCGATGGATGGAGACATCGCTCCAATTGCAGAGATTTGTGATCTGGCGGATCGGTATGGCGCGATGACCTATCTGGACGAGGTTCATGCAGTAGGACTTTACGGTCCGCGCGGTGGCGGCATTGCCGAGCGCGAGGGTTTGATGGAGCGTCTGACCGTCATCGAAGGCACCTTGGGCAAAGCGTTCGGTGTCGTCGGTGGATATATCGCGGCGTCCTACGACCTTGTTGACTTTATTCGCTCCTTTGCCAGTGGGTTTATCTTCACTACCGCGTTGCCTCCGGCCGTCGCTGCAGGCGCCGCAGCATCAATATGTCATCTGAAGCAGAGCGATAAGGAGCGCTACCTGCATCAGCAACGCGTGCGTGAGGTCAGGGACAGGTTGGATGCTCTGGGAATTCCACACACCAAAAACCCAAGTCACATTATCCCCGTTATGGTCGGCGACCCAGTCAAGTGCCGTTTCATCTCAGACGTACTGATGCGCGATTATGGGATTTACATCCAGCCCATCAAC
>NZ_JBXWRL010000022.1:0-73254 GCF_059612885.1 Ruegeria sp. YKSD179
GTCGGCGCGGGCGTTGTGTCGAAGATTATTGAATAATTCGTTTTAACGAAAGACCAGACAGAAAGGGCGCCCTCCAAGGCGCCCTTTTTTTGAATTTCAACAAATCAGGCGACAGTAAATGTCACTGGTAAACTTGAACTCGGTTAGACCTATGGAGAGTTCACAATGAACTAACCAAGGTTAGATCAGCCTGTCAGATTAAGAATGGAGGTTTTGATTCCGGTCAACTTCCCAAGTTCGATAGCGTAACTAGAGTCGCGCGCCAAAAATCAAAACCGGCGTTCAAGCCCAAGTTCGAAACCCGACTCGGAATAGCTAAACGCCTCAATGCCCGAGTTCGTGCGTTGATAGTTCATTAGAAGAAAGGGTGAAAACCCGTTTCCAATAAACACATCGTTCTTTTCCACGCGAAGAACCGCGCCCCAGGACTCTTCGTCCGGATTGCCCGTGAAAAGAACACTCGGCGTCCTGAACCGTTTGTTCTCGACAAAAACTGTTGGTCGAAGTGTAAAGCCTCCAGTTGTATTTATTTGACCAAAGATTGTAAAACGTTGGCGAATAAAATTTTCCAGGTTATCGTCTACGTCTTTACTTTCGAAAAAGACGCTGGCGCCAATTGTCCCGCGTCCGCCAAACGACCTGCGCACTCCGATTTCTGCGTCGATTTCGTGGCCGTCCAATGAGGCAGACGTTGGATTGTGCAATTGTGCGCCACTTAGTGTTGCAAATACTGAACCGCCACTTTGGTTGCGCCCCTCGAAAGCGGCTTGCAGTCCAATGCGGTTTTCAAAGATATTGCCGCCGATTAATCGCGTTGTAATCACGGGGCCGATGGAGCTTGTCGTGTTTCGGGTGAGCGCCCTCAAACCAAAACGAGCGCCGAAAATGTAGTCGTCATATTGGGAATTCCGCGCTTCGGTTACATCAAAAGAAAGCGACGCAAATGCCACCGCGTCAGCCCCAAGGAGCTTCTTGCTTATGGGGCGCCGAAAATTAGCAGATCCTGTGGCACGTAGCCCGAGCTCAGTCGTACGCTCACGGTTGAGAGTAAAGGGCAGGTCAATACCTGAAAAATTTAAAATAATCTGATCGGTGTCGTAGTTCCTTTGGTTGCCGACATTGGTGACACCAATGCTGAAATCCCAGTCAAATCCACGTCTGGCATCAATTTCGCGGATCAAACCCAGCACTTTGGTTCGAACGGGTTCGGGCAGGTCACCGGACAGGGCAGTAAAGAATTCATTCCGGGCACGGTTCCATTGTCGAGCTAAGAAATATGCAAGTCCAAGTTCAAGCCGAACCCGGACAAGATTGGGATTCTTGGCCAAGATGGAAGAGAACTTTTCAATGGCTGCATCGGTGTTTCCCAGCTTCAAGTCCCGAAGGCCGCTTTGGAAAACTGCCTCAATCAATGTGCTTTCAGTAAAGGGTTCTGCTTTGTTGGTACCGGTTGGTTGGGCGTCAGCCTCGCCCCCGCAATGAATGGCAGCGATTATGCACGCAGTTAGCAAGTAATTTCGAAACATTGAAAGAGAACCTGAATTCATACATTGACGCCAATCTTGTTCGGCTCTGATTCACGGCCGAACAGATCGGTGATTTAATGAATGTCACATGCAAAAAAGTAAACACGTTTAAATAGAAAAAAATAATTATTGAACCCTTTTAAATATATTATAGGTTGCAATGAGATAATGCATAGGAGACGATATGAAGGTTCGGTTGTTAGGACGCGCCACGCTTTTGGTTGCGGGTTTTTCCTTAAGTGCGTGCCTGTCAGGGGGCAGCAGTGGGTCATCCCTCAGTGGTGCCGATACCGTAACATTACCGCGTGATGGGGCATTAGAGCTGGATGGCACCGCCGTTGTCGCGGAATTTTCAAATAACGGAATTGATGTGGACGTAGATGGCGTTAACGCGCCGCAGGATTCCTCGCTCCGCTTGACCACTGAAGATGGTGAGATTGTAGCAGCCCGTGTCACTGCGCCGGGGTCAAATCTCGCTTTGGATTCTCGGGATGGTGATACCCTTGATCAAGATGCACCTCTAATTGGCTTTGAGTCATCCGATGCAAACGAAGTAATCGTGTTCGTCGACCCAACTGAATCAACGTTAGAGCATCAAACTTTCGGTGTGTGGCTCAACGGCGCAACTGCGTCGTCAGGAACTGCCGGGGTCGGATCGTATGGGGTGCGTACAGCAGCCAGCGATGTTCCCTCAAGTGGAGAGGCGACCTACGAAGGTATAAGTACGGGATTTGCTCGTTTTGATGATGGTAATGCTTACGTAACGGCCTCGGAAATCCGTGTGTCGACTAATTTCAGCACGGCTACGATCAATAGTACTGGAACAGTTGTGGGTAGTCTGGATGACGGGGAAGAGCGTAGCGCATCGGAATTGAATTTCGCTGGTACAGGGAACGTTTCTGGAATTTCGTTCGCCGCAAGTGTTTCCGGTGAGGACGTCACTGGTACTGCGAATGGAATCTTCTATGGCCCCAATGCGGCAGAAGTTGGCGGTACCTTCCGGACCGAAGGAACTGGCATTACCTACATCGGATCGTTTGGAGCGAACTGACCTCAGTCTCGAGAGCAATATGTCAAAAAATCAATAATTTAAGAGGCCCCGCCGCCAATGCGGTGGGGTTTTTCTCGATTTTGCCTATGTCTTCAGCCGTTCGGTGCCCAAGGCTCTCGTCCGACCATTTGGTCTGCCTCGGCAGTAATGTCATTCATATGTTGCTCGAGGCTCAGTCTTAAGGCTTCGATCTGTTCTGCGTTCGCTTTGCGCGGCACTGTTTCTGTCCACTCGCGACAAAGAAACACGCCTTCGTTTTTCCATGGGCGAGGCATAAGCAACCGATCCCAGGTGCCAGCCTCGCGCCCGTAGCGGGTTGAAAAAGTGATGCCAAATACCCGTTTGCCTGACGTCCGCGCCCAAATTAACGGCACAGTGGAAGAGATCCGTTCTGGGCCACGGGGGCCGTCGGCGGCGATGCCAATCGAAATCCCCTGTTTCATCTTGCCCAAAACTTCCCGGGAAAGTGCCACGTGGCGCTTTTTGCTGGCCATAGCGATCGTATCCATGCCGAACAGTTCCTGCACCCTGCCTACCATGCTGCCAGCCCGGGCGGACGAAGTGATCGAGCAGATACGACCTTTGTCCAGCGGAAAGAAATATGGCGATTGCGCCAGGCGTTGGTGCCATAAGACAACGATGACCGGTTCACCCTGGTCGACTAATTTATCCAGCTCAGTATACCCGATCCGTTGCCATCGCGTATTGCGATAAACCATCCTGATATAAGACGCGATCCGACGGGCCACCCAATTCAGGACGGATTCGCTGTCAGCAATTCTCGTGCGGATACTCAAGATGTCTGTCCTTGTGCGGGGCGACGCTTGTCATACTGAACTTGACGTTACGTGCAACGGTTTTGTCATTGATCAAACTGGGTGCACTATTAAAAAGGCTCTTGAGTCCGCTGCGACACTGGCATATCTGAAGGCGCACTACAGGGGTATAGCTCAGTTGGTAGAGCGACGGTCTCCAAAACCGTAGGTCGCGGGTTCGAACCCTGCTGCCCCTGCCAATCCTCACGCCGTTCACAAGCAGCATGGTATTGATCTGAAATCAAGGTCGGTAGTGTGCCGCGCCATGTCGCGCAATTTACTTGACGCGTCGGGTAAGAAGGAAAAAACTTCTACGGAAAGCCGACGAAGACATCCGGCATGGCGGCCGGGTCGCAGACTGACGCACGTTCTTTTTCGGATCAGGGGAGTCGATCGGTCCTATGGGATCGTGGTCGGATCGGGGACTATTGGGACGATGACAGAGATTGGCGCATATCTTGAAGAGCTTGGGCTTTCAAAATATGCGCCTGTTTTTGCCTCAAACGAAATCACTTTTTCCGATCTGGCGCATCTGTCGGAACATGATTTGATCGATCTTGGTCTTCCGTTGGGCCCGCGACGACGTTTGATGGCGGCGTTGGGAAAAACAGATGTTGCCACTTCTCCTGCTTCACGCGGAGACGGTAAGATTGTGGCAGAGCGTCGCCAATTGACCGTAATGTTTGTCGATCTCGTAGGATCGACTGCCATGTCCGAACGTCTTGATCCGGAAGATCTGGGCGAATTGATCCGACGGTTCAAAGAAATCTGTACCACTTCAGTCGCACGGTTTGGTGGTCACGTAGCCAGTTTTATGGGCGACGGCGCGATGATTTACTTTGGGTATCCTCACGCGCAAGAGGATGCTGCATCCAGAGCAATTCACGCAGGGCTCGATATTCTTGAGGGCCTTAAACGAATGGAAGGTCAGGAGCGTCTTCGGGCCCGTATCGGCGTGTCGACGGGTTTGGTTGTTGTCGGTACGATCCACGGTGAAGGCCTCAAAGAGCATGATGTTGTTATGGGCCGGACGCCAAACCTCGCGGCAAGGCTTCAATCTCTGGCCGAGCCGGACATGTTGGTGATTAGCCCAGCAACCCGCAGGTTGGTTGGAAAAGCATTTGAGATGAAGGAACTTGGGCAGTTCTCTCTCAAAGGGATTTCCGAGAAAGTCCAGACTTGGGTCGTGACTGGTCAGGCGCACATCGAACGAAGATTTGATATTATGCCTGACGCGGGTGCCGGTCGTTTGGTGGGGCGTCAGGCAGAATTTCGGAAAATCTGCGACAAATGGCACGAGGCCAGTCAGGGCGCGGGTCAGTCAGTCTTGATAACTGGCGAAGCCGGTATTGGTAAATCGAGGTTGATCGAGGGATTGGGTCAGCAGGTTACCGAAGACGATGCAAGGCAATTGAACTTTCAATGTTCGTCCTTTCACGAAAACAGCGCCCTTTACCCCGTCATTCAACATCTGGAACGTGCAGCTGGATTTGTTCCTGGCGATACTGACGCGCAGAAACTGGAGAAGTTGGCGCATATCTTGCGACATCAACCAAAGGGGCATCTCAGGCTGATCGCCGATTTGTTGAGCGTCGAAGCGGATGATGTGTTGGGGCCACTTGACCTTCCGCCTCAGGTGAAACTCGAACAGACCCTCGAGGCCATAACTGATCAGTTGGCATCTCTAGCACGGGACAAACCTGTTTTATTGCTTTTGGAAGATGCGCACTGGGTGGATCCGACTACTTTGTCGCTTACCGACCGTGTGATCCAAAAAATTAGGGGTTTGCCAGTCCTTATTGTTGTAACAGCGCGGCCGGGCTTCGATCCGGGCTGGGGCCATTATCACAACACTTTGCACATTCCCCTCAAACGGCTGGAGTATAAGGATGTCGCAGCAATTGTGACTGATGTGGCAGGTGGGAATAAAGTACCTGCGGATGTATGCGACCTGATCGCTGCCAAAACTGATGGCATTCCTCTTTACGTTCAAGAAGTCACGCGCGGCCTTTTGGAGTCTGGTCAGCTGATGTTGACGGATGACGGCTATGTCCTGAAGGGCACTTTGCCGTCGCTGTCCGTGCCTAACACGCTCAAAGATTCTTTGATGGAGCGTCTGGACCGGCTTGGTATGGCCAAGGATGTGGCGCAAACCGGTGCTGTATTCGGACGTCAGTTTTCCATAGCCCTGCTGACTTCTATGTCGATCCTGTCTCCCTCGGTTTTGCAGGCCGGGCTGGATCAATTATCTTCGGCGGGGATCATCCTACAGGCTCCGGACGCTGCCAAGGATGAGTTTGTTTTTCGTCACGCCCTGATCCGGGATATGGCTTACGATAGCCTGCTACGGACAGAGCGTCAGGAATTACACGATCGAGCCGCTGATGCGTTACTGCAAAACCAGCCGCAGATGGTTCAGACTCAGCCTGAGGTTCTGGCGCAGCACTTTACCCTTGCAAAGCGCCCTGATGACGCGGTTGAACATTGGCAGAAGGCCGGAAGACGGGCGATTGAGCGCTCGGCACAGGCCGAAGCCCTGACACATTTGTCGACTGCATTGGAGCAACTGGGAGAGCTGCCCAAAAGCAGGGAGCGTGATCTCCAAGAGATAGACATTCAGATCTTGCGCGCGGGTGTCCTGAGGTCGACAAGCGGTATTTCAGGGGAAGCAACGGGTAAAGCATACGGCCGACTGCGCGATTTGTGCCATCGTGCGGACGAGACCGAGCGGCTGTTTCCCGTTCTCAATGGTCTTTATGCATTTCATCTGGTGCGGGCTGAGTATCGGCTTGCGCAAGAGGTTGCCGCGCAGATTTTAGACTTGGCTGCGGACACCGGAAAGACTGAGCACCGGATGGTAGGGCACCGAGCCATGGGTGCGGTGCAACTGCATTTGGGCAATTTGCTGGAGGCTCGGAAGCATCTGGAAAAAGCTTGGTCTCTTTATGATTTCGATCAGCATAGCAAGCTGGCTTATGTCTACGGCACCGACCATGCCGCAATCACCTCCGCATTTCTTGGAACTTGCTATTGCCTGATGGGCCTGCCTGACGAAGCTGCAAAGGTTCAACGCACCGCGTTGGACTGGGCCAAGCAGTTGAAACATGTGCACAGCGTCGCCCAGATCATGGTTTACACATGTAAAGTGCAACTACTTTATCGCGATCTTCCTGCCTTGTTTGATGTTGCCGAGCCGCTGACAGAATTGGCCGAGGAACATTCCCTTCCGTTTATGGCCACGATCGTGAAATTCTGGACTACCTGGGCCGAAGCGACAAAGGCGCCCGTTCAAGAAAATATCGAAAAGTTACGTCAGTCTGCGGAAGACTGGTGGTCAATAGGGGCAGGAAACTACAAGAGCTTTTTTCCGTCATTGATAGCTGAATTGCTGGTTGAAACTGGTGATCATTCGGCGGCGCAGCAGGCTCTTCATCAGGCAGATCATTTCCTTGCCAAGACAGAAGAAAAGTGGGCAGAGTCAGAGCAGCAACGCGTTCAGGCTTTGATAGTCGCGGGTAAAGGCGGTGACCCTGAACCATTGCTGATGAATGCAATCGCGACGGCCCGAACTCAAGGTGCGGTTTTGTTTGAACTGCGCGCGGCAATAGATTTGGTCAAAGCGCGACACGCCAAAGGCGTGTCTGGTGGGGATGAGTTGGATTCAGTTTTGAACAAGTTGGATCCTGGTGTCGATCTCCCTGATGTTCTTGCTGCACGTGCGCTGATTGAAACGATGTCTTGACCAACGGGGGCAATTGCTGCCAGCTTGGACAGGGGCAGAAATGGGTTGATACCTGAATTTTGATGTCCGGGTTCGGGATTTCCGCATCTGGTTTTTCGCTTTTTATTTGAGGAGCGCCCATGCGTAAGATCCCCAAAACACTTTTGGCCAAAGAATGTATTGCAAACAGCCGCACGGATATGGCCTTGCAAGGCTATCACCCCATCAAACCTGACCAAATACGCGAATTCGAAAAAGGATTGATCGGTTCGGTGGTCCTTCCTACGGACCCGAACTACAACAACGACAGGCAGGTATGGAACCCGGCGTTTCAGGATTTTCCTGAAATCATTGTTTATTGCGAAACCATAGAGGATGTCCGGGCCAGTTTGGCCTTTGCTCATGAACATAATCTGTGGGTCGTTACCCGCTCGGGGCGTCACAGCACCGCAGGATACTCGGTCAACAACTCGATGGTTCTGGACACCAGCGGATTGCGGTATGTCACCGTCGACCCTGATGTGCCAATGGCTTACGTAGGACCGGGCACGCCTTTCAAGATGCTGAATTCGGTTCTGAACACTTATCATTTACATGTACCAGGTGGTGCATGTCAGGATGTTTGCGTGGCAGGGTTCATGATGGGTGGCGGCTACGGCTTCACGTCCCGGATGCTCGGAATGGCCTGCGACAACGTGCTGGGCGTTACTGTCATGTTGTGGGATGGCAGCGTTGTAATCGCGGACGAAAAAACCAATCCTGATTTGTTCTGGGCTATTCGTGGCGGCACCGGCAATAATTTCGGTGTTTTGCTTGAAATACGCTTTAAGCTGCATGACCTCTATGAAGTTTGGGGTTTTCATATCAAATGGCCACTTCGTAAAGCTGCAAAGGCGCTGGAATTTCTTCAGGCCAACTACATGAAAGATAGTAAATACGATAATTTCGGCGCTTATATTTTTCTTGCATATCAGGGAGATGACAAGGTTCTGCTTGTTTCAGGTATGTATAATGGCCCCCCGGAAGAAGGTATGGAAGTGATTGCGCCGCTGCTGGACAAAGAAATCGGTGGCCGGCTTGAGAATGAAAAATTCGGCACGTATCAGGCAATCAACTCGTGGCTTTATGATGAAAAATACGACATCCCTGTGGTGCCCGATCAGGCGCGAGAGGATAAACAGGCCGGTTACATCGAAAGACAACTCAACGAGAAAGAGTGGCAGCTCATAGTTGATTACCTTGATAGCACGCCCAATGAATATGGCGCGGTTGCGATCGAACCCTATGGCGGCGCAATCAATAAGGTGCCAGTCGGTAAGAAAGGAAATTCCTTTATTCACCGCAATGTCTCGTTGAATTTCTATGTCGATGTGTTCTGGCTGTCCGAGGAGGAGAAGGAAACCGTTGTTCAGTGGCTGGATGATTTCATGAATCTCATGACAGAAAATGGTTTCTTCAACGACCACTGTTACCAGAATTATCCTCGTCGCACGCAGCTAAATTATCGTTGGCTATATTGGGGCGACAACTTCAACTCTCTTCTTTTTGTTAAGAACAAATTCGACCCACATAATTTCTTTCACTATCAGCAAAGTATATCGCCCGTGCCGAAAGATGCGCCAGGAGATATAATTGTAGACAAGTCAGAGTCTTTTTTCGACGACCCCAAAATAACATACGAAACCTATTCAAACCCCTGAAAGAAGGGGCATCCAATGCCGAGCAGGGGAGGGCCAACTATGGACACGATTCAGGAAATTTTTTTCTTGCCGCCAATTGCGGTGGCCCGGCTTGGTCCGGGCGAGACGCCGCTGGAAAGCTATGAGTGGCAACAGGATTTGGACGCCCACGGCAACAATAAGACGGTCATCCGATCGAATGTAACTTTGCGTGAGGACGAGGACGGTAGCGTATCTGCCTATCTTCCAGAGCCGAACAGCATCCGCTTTCGTGATGAAGGAGGGGCATTGCGTCCAGTGGCGCCTTTCTTTGAATTGTGGGCGCGAATGCATGACGTTAGGGATGGATCCGAATACGAAACGCCAGTGACGCTGGAATTCCTAAAGGATCAGGGTCTTTCTCTGGATAATGTCCGCTACACCGTCGCTGTAGGAAACCAGAAAGCAGAGCGTAGAACCGGTGACGCGGCCTGTGGTTTTCGGGCGCGGGTTGAGATAGCTGGTAGCGATTTTTCTCCAAAGCCGTTGCTGGCCTTTAGCCCACACACCTCGGAACAACAGCCTATGGTGTACGAACACAGCCCCATCCCACTGGGATCGGTGCGCGCAATCCTTCCCGTTCAGGGTGTGGACGAGCCGGCCAATGGGCAGAAAGTTGACCGAAGCATACTGCGCCTCAGATTTACACCACCTAAGGGCGAGGTGTACGGGCCGCCCGATGCGGCTTTCGGCCCAGCGACCCTTGCCGTGCCGGGATATCAAAACGACCCGCCAAAATCGGAATATGGCCGCATTCACGAGATTGTGCCTGAACAGAACCGGATTCTGAACCCTGATACGCCTTGGTCGAAATGGATCATGATGTCGGGAATGTCTGATGACCCCGAGCCACATGACAGCTATGACGGAGCCCGTGTGGGCAATGACCAGTCTTGGGGTGTGGCAGACGATACCAGCGACGGCATAGTCGAGGCAACGCTGGCCGTTCGGGGGGAACGGTTGACTGCACGGGCCACTATAATGACGGGACCTCCTGATTTTGCACCGGACTGTCGCCCTTTCTACAGCCTTGAGGACGACCTGTTTGATCGCGATTTGTCGCTCATGCTGGTTGATAGAAAGAACTATCATGAGGCCAAGAAAGAAGTAGTGGATATCTTCCGGCGTGCTTTTGAAACCAATAGCTTAATCAATCTGGATGACATCAGAGCTCAGGGTTTGAAAGACAATGCCAAGCTTCAGGCGGAAAAGAACATCCCAGCAACGCCCGGCTTACCTTCTACGGATGCTCGGTCCATGACGGAAGAGGACGCGCGACCGCCAGACAAAATTCCTGATTTAATCCGTCCTCAGCCGGTGTCGGTTTTTTCAAACTCGGTACAACATGAGAGGTTGCCATACACAGTGGCGACCAAGTTCGTGCATGAGCAATTGATTGACGAAGAAAACCTGCTGGACTTCCTGCGTCGTCGCCCGGATTTCGTCAAAACACTGTTGCGGCCTCCATTTGGCACTCTGTCTGAGATGGAAACCGACCCGAACCCAAAGCAGGCTCCGAACCCGGAATTTCGTGACCCACGTATCGTACGGGACATGATGCATGATGCCCGGATGCCACCTTATATGCGCGATTCAAACTATTACCCGTTGTCGCTGTCACGCAGGCAGTATCATCTGGTGATTTCGTTCATCGACTATTTGGTCGCGCAGTCTTCGGTTCAGGAAACGGAGGTTCGCGATGCCTGATCAACCTGACTTTATCCGTGTCGAACCGCGCAACATGACTGCACGGGCTGCTTACAAAGTGCCGGGCAACCCGGACAACACGCGACTGGACGGATCGGTCGGCAATTGCTTTCCGGGTTTGGAAATGGACGTGCGCAATCTGGACCGGCGGTTCTTTCCCGGCCTTGTTTTTAATGCAGCCCGCGTGCCGCTGAACCCTTTTCCTGAAGCGCCCAAAAACACACAGGGCTTTCATCTGGTCTATGTAGATTACTTCTATGACCCGATGTTGCCAGACAATAGCCCAGAGGAATGGGTCCAGAGCTTGTTGAACGACTACAGTGGCGCTGTGGGCCAAAGACTCAGCCAGGGCCGATGGTTTCTCGCGTGGGTCGAGCAGGATGGCAAAAAGATCATCTTCCGCGATGCCAAGGGAATGCCTTACGACGGCCTCATGATATGGCGGTTTATTCGCAGCCTTGAATGCGGAGACGACAAACCAGTCACCATAGCGTTGGAGAAGAGAGATCACGAAGGCGTTCCCGATCCTGACCAAGTGGTTTTAAAGGGGTATCGACGTAAGTACCTGACAGAGGCGGGCGTTTTCAGTGGTGCTTATGACCCCGGCGAATTGACACAAAGCCTTTGTAACCCGTGGTCTCATGACTTCCGCGATTGTGGGTGCCACTATTGGCCGTCGAACCACCCTGACGTTGTAATGGCTGAGGTCCCGCACGACGCAGCTCTGCCAACCGGAGCGTCCAATGACCCTGTCAGGGCCGAGACCTATCTGGATTGGCTGCGCTCGGATAAGTCGCCTTCGGGCAACGTGGCGGCGCTCAACACAGTTGAGCAGAACCGTCCCTTCCAGATCGACCATTATCAGGTGAACCAGATGTGGAGTGATCTGCCTATCGTAGTCGAAGGGCGCGAAACGGGCGAGGTTTACAGGGCTGATCCCGAACTCTCGGACGTAAAACCTTATGAGTCGACGGACAAGATGATCGAGGATCTCAAACAACGGCTTGCACCAATGGAGATGACGCTAAGTCTACAATATCTTTATGCGTATTTCTCGCTGGCAGATCCGGAAACCGTCGACCGTGGTCGCTGGCCGACGCTAAGAGACGATCTGATTTTTGCCCGCCGTGCGCTTCTTGAAGTTGCAATTGGCGAGATGACACATATGCGGTGGGCAAACCAGCTATTGTGGGAATTGCAAAACGACAAATACGAACCAGTTTTGACACCTGCGCTAACGCTTCGTTTTGGGCCTGGCGATGGCAAAATCTTTCCGCGCTCTCTGCGTCCGCTGACGAGCCAAGCCATTGATGATTTTATCGAAATCGAACGCCCCGGAGGGTTTATAGACCGGGCATATGCTCAATGCGTAAAGACGCTGGAAAGTAAGACCTTTATTGATCGCCGCCTCTATGCCCTTGCGGTGCGTATCGACACCGACGGTGATGAGCATTTTCTTCGGTTCAAGCAGATGCGAGAGGTTTTGGCCAAGTACGATGTCGCTAAAGGTGAACCTGCATATTTGCGCCGGGTCAAAATAGGAACGGAAGCACAGGCGGAAACGGCGTTGAAATTGTTTGACGAGGTCAAAGAGGGTCTTCGGAAAGCGTATTTGCTTGAGTCCAAGGATAAGTATGAACAGTCTCAGGCGTATATCCAGCAGGTTCGCGACACCATGAAACTTTTGAGGGTTGAGGGTGAAAGACTTGCTTCCAAAAAGATTGGTATCCCCTTCTGGCCGGAGGTCGAGGTTTGATCCCCGCGACTGCCGAGGTGCATTTTTTTGAAACTGATTACGGGCATCATATGCTGGCTGTGGACGGCTCACGGGTGTTTGATGTTCCGATAGACGCGGCGGCCCGGTTTGCCGGACTAGATGAGTCCGGCCAACGCGCATACCTGGACAGCATGGGTTTGGATGGTGAGCCATTTATAGATGACACGCCGCCTACGAATATGCCGGTACGATCCCTTTCGCTGGCGGTGGCGCAGAAATGTAATCTTGCCTGCACCTATTGTTACGCGTCTGGCGGAGATTTTGGGGGACCGGCCCGCAACATGGGATGGGAAGTGGCCAGAGCCTCGGTCGACCGATTGGTGGCTGAGGCAGAACCCGGCACACGGATCAATCTGGCCTACTTGGGCGGCGAACCTTTGATCAATCGTGCGCTGGTTCATCGGGTCACGGAATACGCAACAGCGCAGGCACAAAGCAACGACCTGCGCGTGGGTTTTTCAATCACCACCAATGGAACCTTGCTGCGCCCCGAGGACGCTGAATTCTTTGAAGAAAATGGTTTTGCGGTCACGATCAGTTTGGATGGTATCGGGCAGGTGCATGACCGTTTGCGCCCAAACCGTGGGGGGCGAGGTAGTTACGATATGATCCTGCGACGCATCGAACCATTGCTGGCACTTCAGCAGAATATGCAGGTTGGTGCACGGGTGACTGTCACACCGCATAATATGAATCTTCCTGAAACGCTTGAGGAGTTTGTTAGGATGGGGTTCCACTCGGTCGGATTCTCTCCGATGCTGGCGTCTCCTAACGGACGAAATGAATTGGATCGGGATGATTTTGGCGAGATGTTGAATCAAATGATCCTATGCGGACAGGCATTTGAAACCGCGGTGAAAATTGGTCGGCGGTATCCGTTTTCGAACATGTCAGCAGCTATGCAGGAAATTCATCGTGGAACGCACAGGCCGTATGCCTGCGGTGCGGGTGCCGGGTACTTTGGCGTTTCTGCAGATGGCGGTTTGTTTGCCTGCCACCGTTTTGTCGAAGACGATGCAGGGGCTATGGGCAACGTTTTTGATGGCCCTGACCTGCGCCGCAACCAATGGCTGGCAGATCGGCATGTACATGGTCAATCGCCGTGCAATACTTGCTGGGCGCGTTATCTGTGTGGAGGTGGCTGCCACCATGAAGTTATTCATAGAGGCCGTCCAGCTTGTGATTACATTCGCGGCTGGTTGCACTATTGCCTTCAAGCCTATGTCCGACTGTCAGAGGCACGGCCCGACTACTTTGGCCAAACAGCTAAGCACGCGACCGCCTGACTCTGAGCCCCAAATATGACAATCGAGACAGAAATTTGCGTGATCGGTGGCGGTCCAGCGGGTGCGGTCACAGCAATGCGGTTGGCGCATTTGGGGCGTCGGGTGTGCCTTGTGGAAAGGGCGGGTTTTCCTCGACAACATGTTGGAGAGTCGCTGGCACCTTCTATTTGGCCAATCTTGGAAATGCTTGGTTTGTCTGGTCAGATTCAACAGGCGGGCTTCTTATCCGCAATTGGTTCTGTATTGCATTGGGGCGGCACATTTGAACGCCGTGGAACCGGGGAACGACGGGCGGGGTTACTAATCGATCGCGGTCTGTTTGACAGCATAGTGTTGAACTCGGCCAAGGAAGCCGGGGTTCGAGTGTTGCAGCCAGTTCGAGCCTATCGGCCAGTTCGAAACAACCAACGTTGGAATATCCCTTTAAAAACTGACGAAGGTCCATCGCGGATCGTCTCTAATGTCCTTGTAGATGCAGCAGGCAGGCAAGCCGGATTGGGGCGCAGCTATCGGTCTGCTTCTGCGCCACTACTTTGCCTTTATGCTTATTGGCGTGCACCGACAGGATTTGGTGCTCAGGCAAGGGTCGAGGCAGGGCATAGCCATTGGTATTGGAGCGCATTGCTGCCGGATGGAATTGTAAACGCGATGGTTTTTGTTGACCCAGTGACTTGCACCGGCCTGTCTCCTTCAGACCGGCGCGACCTGTACCTAAATTTGCTGGCGCAATCGACCTTGCTGTCGCCCTGTTTGGAACATCGTCGGATTGGTCCTGTCCGGCGCAGCGACGCCACCAGCTTGTGTGAAGTTACACCGCCAGCCCCCGATCTGTTGAGGGTGGGAGAGGCGAGCTTGACGGTCGATCCTTTATCTTCTCAAGGCGTGCAACTTGCAATGGGGCAAGCGGTTCAAGCCGCAACGGTGGTGAATACTCTGCTTTTGCGACCCGAAGATACGGGCATTGCATTGACTTTTTATAACGATCGTCAATTAGAGAGAGTTCGCGCTCATGCAGGGTTGGCAGCCGATTTTTACGCACGCCAGCAAAGAGTGTGTGACACAGATTTTTGGGCTAAACGGGCAACCGCTTGTTCCTGGGTGGGGTGTCATTCGGAAAATTTCGAAGAAGCCGAACTGCCGCGTACAGAACACCTGATACTGTCCAGAAGAACACGTATAGAGGAAGCTGGCATTCAAACGGACACCTTCATTCAGCCCGGCATCGTTGTGGTTCATCACAATCTTCCCCGCCCTGTTGCCAATATTGAGGGCATTCCGCTTGCGCCCTTGCTCGGACTTTTGAAAAAGCCAGCACACGCTCAAGATATCCTGAGCCGTTGGTCCGGCGTTGTTGACGCGCAAAAGGCCAAAAGAATTTTGGCGTGGCTTTGGCGCAATCGCATCTTGGTAGCAGCTCGTTAATCGCGGTTTCCTCTCCTAGTCGAATGGCCTAATGTTCCGACACGTTCGAAGTAGCCGTAAAGAGGTCACATGTCGCGATTCGATGGGTATTTCCTGCGGCAATTGCTTGTCCTGTTCGGCTTTTTCACTCTGGTGCTTGTAGGTGTCTTCTGGATCACCCGCTCTGTTAGCCTGTTCGACAGGGTCATAAGCGGCGGCCAATCTGCAATGGTGTTCCTGGAATTCACGGCTTTGACCCTCCCGACCCTTATCCGAACAGTCATGCCCATGGCGGTTTTTGCCGCCGCCGTCTATGCAACCAATCGCCTGAGCCGGGAAAGTGAACTGACCGTTATGTTGGCCACCGGTTCCAGCCCCTGGCGGTTGGCACGGGCAGTAGTGGTTTTTGGCGTTTGTGCCGGCTTGATGATGGCGGTCATAAGTGTCTTCCTACGTCCGGCCTCTCTGGAGCAACTTGAACGGAGGCAAGCCGAAGTTGCAGGCGATGTGACCGCACAGCTGTTGAATGAAGGTGAGTTCATGCACCCGACGGAAGGCGTAACGGTCTATATTGGGCGCGTTGATCTGGACGGCACATTGCACCAAGTTTTTGTTTCGGATGCCCGGGACAGCGAAAACCCGGCGAGCTATTCCAGTAACACGGCCTATTTGGTTAATTCTGGCGGCAACATGAACCTTGTTATGGTAGATGGCATAGCGTTGCGGCTGGACAAACGCGGGAACACGTTGTCTTCCACTTTGTTTGAAGACGCTTCATATGACATTTCAAGCATGGCCGAAAACACCGAAATCGGTAGACGCAGTCTAGAAGCTACCCCAACTTCGGAACTGTTGAACGCCCAGGAAGATGCAACTGCGCTTGGTTGGTACTCAGAAGGGCAGGTTATCGAAGAGTTACACCAGCGGTTTTCCTGGATTACCATCAACATTGCCGTTGCTCTTGTCGGGTACTCGGCTCTGATGTTGGGTAGTTTTTCGCGGTTTGGCCTTTGGCCGCAGATTTTTTCCGCATTTACCATCCTAGTACTGCTCGAAGGGTTTCGCGGCACGGTTTCACCAATTGTCATTGCCGATCCTGCGCTTTGGCTTTTACTATATTTACCTTCGGGCATCGGCATTGGCATTTCCGTGGTATTTCTGCTGATTGCCGGGCGGCCAATTTTGCGAAGGCGCGGCAGAGTAACACAGATCGCAAATACGCCCTGAAACCATTTGGGGGTCAGTAAGAAAAATCGGGTGCGTTGCAACGATTTTCTTTTGCCAGAATAGGTGAAACCGCTAATTTTGTCTGGCCAAGTTCGCGGAAGGGATTCGCCATGCTGGACAAAAATCATAAACCCACCTGGACAAGTTTCGAAGAGGCGACCAAAGAAGATTGGGATGCCGTTATGGAGTACGAAGAGGCATATAACGCGGCTCTTCCTGATCGTATTCTTGATGCAATTCGATCATTGGACGAAGACTGGACACCGTATCCATTGAACCGATATCAGCACAGCCTTCAGGCAGCGACCCGCGCCTATCAGGATGGAGCCGACGAAGAGTTGGTCGTGGCGGCCCTGATCCATGACACTGGGGATATTCTTTCGCCTTACAATCACGGTGAACTTTCAGCCGCGATGATGAAACCTTATGTCAGTGAGAAAACTTACTGGATATTGAAACACCACTGCGTATTTCAGGGTTACTACTATAACCACCATCTTGGAGGTGATCGGAACGCGCGCGACAAGTATCGTGACAGCCCATATTGGGAAGATTGCCGCTATTTTTGCCACGAATATGATCAGAAGGCGTTTGACCCCGACTATCCGACCAAGCCATTGGAGTTCTTTGAGCCAATGTTGCGTCGCGTCCTAAACAAGGGCGAGGGGCATTTGGAGCTGAATGAAACCAGTAAAGGCTAACAGGCGGCCATCAAGCGATAGACGATCTGAGCGGCAGTAAAGTCCCAGGCTGTGCTACCGTTCGGAGCCAACTCGACCACATCGAATCCGACGCATCTGCGACCCTTCAGGGAGTGTTCTACCAGTCGCAATGCTTGGTAGTAACCGAGTCCGCCAGGCACCGGTGTGCCCGTGGCAGGCATTAATGATGGGTCCAGGCCGTCCACGTCGAAACTGACATAGATGAGTTCGGGAAAATCGTCGGGCAAGTCAACTGCATGAATATTCCCCGTCACAAGTTCCTCGGCATCGACGTGGAAAATATTGTTTTTCAACCGGCTTTTCGCCTCTTCGGTTGAAAAAGCGCGGACTCCGAACTGGGCCAGTCGGATACCCTTTTCGGTCAATAAATGCATTACCGAGGCGTGGGAATGCTTCTCACCTTGGTAGGCTTCGCGTAGATCGGCGTGGGCATCGATCTGAACCATCCCGAATGGCTGTCCCAACGCGCGGGCAACGCCCATTACAGCACCATAGCTGAGTGAGTGCTCCCCACCCAATGTTACCGGAACTTTACCCGAACGCACGGCTGCTTCGGTGCGGTTGGCTATGTTTTCCATTACAGTGGGCAAGTCTGCGTCACAGTCGATCGGCTGTTCGGTAAAAATTCCCTCAACGCAAGGTTCGGCATGGCCGGTTATGCGTTCTAACTCGTTGCTGGCCTCAATTATGGCGTTTGGGCCATTTGCTGTGCCAGCCCCATAGGAAACGGTGCGTTCCAACGGCACTGGGATCACCCGAAAGCGTGCATTTTCACTTCGTTCTATTTCTGTCAATTCACTATCAAGAAAAACACTCACGAGAGGCGCTCTTTGAAATCTTCGTACCCGAATTTTTTCACGATCTTTAGGTCGCCAGTATCGCTGTTCCACAATGCGATTGTGGGCAGAGGGACGCCATTGAACGTATTGGTTTTCACCATCGAATAGTGCGCTTGGTCGAGAAAGGCAAAACGCTGTCCAATCTTAAGCGGCTGTTCCCATGTATAGTCGCCGATGACGTCTCCTGCTAGACAAGAAGGACCGCCCAGCCGGTAGGTATGACCCGCCTTGGCCTCATTCATCAGGGCAGGACGATAAGGTGCTTCGATGACGTCGGGCATATGGCAGGTGGCCGAGATATCAGTGATAGCCAGTTTCATGCCATTCGTTGGCAGGTCGAGGATTTCACCGACCAGAATGCCCGCGTCCAGTGCCACAGCCTCGCCAGGTTCCAAATATACTTCGATGTCGTATGTCTCTCGGATGCCTTTGATAAACGCAATCAATCCTTCCCGGTCGTAATCGTCACGAGTGATATGATGCCCGCCACCAAAATTCAGCCATTTGAGTTGAGCTAAGAACGGTTTCAGCTTCGGTGCCACGGCTTCCCAAGTGCTGTGAAGGGGCGCGAAGCCCTGTTCGCATAAAGTGTGCATATGGAGTCCGTCGACACCATCCAATGCATCGGCGGTCAGTTGGCTGACCGGTGTCCCAAGGCGTGAGCATGGAGCACAAGGGTCATACTTTGGAATCTCACCTTCGGAATGTTCCGGGTTAATCCGAAGACCTACCTGAACTTCTGCGGCTTTTGCCTGGTTCAGGAAGCGCACTTTCTGCGCAGGAGAGTTAAAGATGACGTGGTCGGACAGCGACAGGATCTCGGCCATGTCCGCGTCTTTGTAACCCGCACAGAATGTCGCGACCTCACCGCCGTATTCTTCCAGGCCAAGTCGCGCCTCGTATATCCCACTTGCGCAGGTGCCGCCGAGGTATTGGCGAACCAGCGGTGCAAGCGAGAACATAGAGAAGGCCTTAAGAGCGCTCAGCACGTGCGCTCCTGATCGGGTGCCGACATCGGCAAGAATGCGCAAATTACGTTCAACAGCCTTCTCGTCTACCACGAAGCAGGGGGTGGGCACGCGACTAAGGTCGAAGTTACGAAAAGCACCAGCGTCGCCCGCCTGAGTAGTCATCATGTCGGACATGTTCTGCTTCTCCTCGTGGTGAAAAGTCCGGGGATACCGTTCCCGGACCTGCGGCAAAATTCAGGTCAATGAAGCTGAATGGATCAAAAATCGACCGGGCCATTCAACTCGTGAACTTGCCAAGGAAGGCCATGTTCGTTGAGCATGTCCATGAAGTCATCTGGATCAAGTTGCTCCATGTTCCAGACGCCCGGCTCATTCCAGTTACCCTTTAATACCTGCGCTGCCCCGATCATGGCTGGAACGCCTGTGGTGTAGCTGACAGCTTGCGATCCGACTTCCGCATAGCATTCCTCGTGATCGCAGATATTGTAGATGTAATAGGTTTTCTCGCCCGAACCATCCTTGGCCTGACCGGTTGCTATGTCACCGATGCAGGCCTTTCCTTTAGTTTCTGCACCCAGATCACCCGGGTCAGGCAAAAGGGTTTTCAGGAACTGGATTGGAATGATTTCCTTGCCGTCATGCATAACGGGGTCAATGCGGGTCATGCCCACATTTTGAAGCACTTTGGCATGTGTGATGTACGCGTCCCCGAAAGTCATCCAAAACCGAGCGCGCTCAATCTCGGGGAAGTGGGTCGACAGCGACTCCAATTCCTCGTGATACATCAGGTACATGTTTTTCGGGCCGATGGCAGGGAAATCAAACTCGACCTTGTGAGTCATGGCGGGGCTGTGCTTCCACTCACCCTTTTCCCAGTGGCGTACTTCGGCCAGAACTTCGCGCAGGTTGATCTCCGGATTGAAATTGGTGGCGAATTCCTGATCGTTCGAACCGCCATTTGCGTCCAGCACGTCGATCTGACGGATCGTATCCAATTTGTGCATTTTCAGCCATTTGGCAAAAACGCTTGTCACGCCCGGATCAAAACCTGAACCGAGTATGGCTGTCAGGCCGGCCTGTTTGAACTTGTCCTGATAGGCCCATTGCCAGTGGTATTCGAACTTGGCCTCATCCTCGGGCTCGTAATTCGCTGTGTCCAGATAATGAATTCCAGCCTCAAGGCAGGCGTCCATAAGCACCAGATCCTGATAGGGAAGGGCAAGGTTTACCAGTATCTCGGCACCGGTTTCCCGGATCAGCTTGACTGTATCATCAACTTTGTATGCGTCCAGTTCTGCGGTGGCGATATCAACTCCGACCCGCTCCTTTACCGATTTGGCAATGGCATCGCATTTCGATTTCGTCCGGCTGGCCAAAGTGATCTCGGTGAAGATGTTGGAATTCATTGCCATTTTGTGCACGGCTGCGTGGGACACGCCGCCAGCGCCGACAACCAGTGTTTTGCCCATAGGAAATTCTCCTTTCACAGGGGATTATTCGTAATAGGTGTATCCGTTAATTGAGTCGCGGTAGGCGTTCATCAGGGTTTTTCGGTCCTTGGCCTTCAGAGTACCGGTCGAGATCGCTTCGTCTACCATTTTGCGAAATGCTGCGACACAATCGGCGGGATCGAATTCGACAGCGGCCAGAACCTGGCTGATCGTATCGCCCTCCTGTTCATGCAAGAGGTCGAACCCGCCATCCGGACGCAGATCGATGGTGACTGCGTTGGTGTCACCAAACAGGTTATGCAGATCGCCAAGCGTTTCCTGATATGCGCCAACAAAAAAGACGCCCATGTAATACTCTTCATCCTCGGGAAGGCTATGGACAGGAAGGCTGGGTGAGACGCCGTCTGCCAGAATGAAACGGTCTATTTTGCCGTCGCTGTCACAAGTTATGTCTGACAAGACAGCCCGTCGATTGGGATCTGTGTTCAGCATTTGCAAGGGGACGATCGGGTGCAACTGACCAATAGCCCAAGCATCGGGAAGTGATTGAAAAAGCGAGAAATTACAGTGATAGATGTCAGCCACCTTCTCGAGCTGATCACCCAAATCCGTTTCCAAGTCATCGGATGCAGCAAGCGCCTTGAGGTGCGCGATCAGCGATAAGTAGATACGTTCGGCGCGGGCCATCTGGCGCAGATCGACGTAACCCCTGCGAAAAAGTGCGCGTAGCTCGTTACGATAGAAAGTCGCGTCGTTCCAGCATTCTTGCAGGCGCTCAGTGCTAATATACCCGTGAACAGCCGCCAGATCCGAAACCATGTGGTGATCTTCGGGTTCTACTTCAGGACTATCTGGCGCATCATAAAGGGTGCTTTCCAATACATTGAAAATCAGCAATGAAGATGTTGCAACCACCGCACGTCCGCTTTCGGTGACCAAGGTAGGGTGCGATACCCCCGCTTCATCCATCGCGTAAGCGACGGTTTCGACCACGTTGGAACAATACTCCGAAACTGAATAATTTATCGAGTTCTCGGTCGCTTTTTTCTCGCCCGTATAGTCCACGCCCATTCCACCGCCTAGGTCGAGATGAGATAACGGTACGCCTTCGCGCACCAGTTCCGAGTAATAACGACATGCCTCTCCCACCGCGCGTCGTACGTCGTTGACGTCCTGAACCTGCGAGCCCAAATGCGAATGCTGCAGCTTGAGACAGTCCAGAAGGTCAGCGTTTTTTAGCTTGTCAATAACAGCCACCAGTTGATCGGTGTTCATCCCGAACGCTGATCGGTCACCCGAGCTTTCTTCCCACTTACCGCTGATCTGGTTGGTCAGCTTTACCCGAACACCGAGCAAGGGCTTGATGCCCAATTCTCTGTAGACCTCTATCACCGTGTCGGCCTCTTTCGGGCTTTCCAAAACAACTACAGTGTTGAAGCCCAGCTTACGACTTAGAATGGCAAGCTGGATGAACTCAGCATCCTTGACGCCATTGCAAACGATCAAAGCCTCAGTTGCCAGGCGATGCGCCAGCGCGATCACCAATTCGGGTTTGGACCCGGCCTCAAGCCCAAAGTTGTATTTCTTCCCAAATTCAACGATCCGGTCGACGACTTGCGCCTGTTGATTTACCTTTATCGGGAATACACCACGATAACTGCCCAAATAGCCCGAGCGATTTATCGCTTCAGCGAAACTCTCATTTATTTGAGTGATTTCGCTTTCCAGATACGAACTGACACGCAAGATCATCGGCGCCTTGATACCGCGTTCGTCCAAATCTCGAAGTATCCCCGGAAGACTGATCGCATCTGCATCAGGTGCCATGGGATTGCGAAGCCCGATCTCACCCTGTTCCGTCACTTCGATGAGACCTTTGCCCCATTTCTCAACCCCGTAAACGGAATGCGGTGCGTCAGGTGTCTGTTTCAATCAATTCAATCCTAGCAAAAAAGGTGCAGATTTCGCGCCCGCCAATAAGACAGCGAATTGATTCTTCCAAGTGTAATCTACGTGGTGTGCTTAAATGCTATAACTCAAGGCGCTGAGATCGACCACGTCAGCTATAATCTTGGGTTCAGCCAAAACCACGAATTAGCCTGCGTCCAGTTCGCGTGGGTACCGTACTTTTTGATCTCTGCATGGCCCTTCTCGCCGACGGCGGTCACATCAGAATGCAGCTGGGTATACGGCGAACCCACGACTGGCCGGACATACAGGCGGGATCAAATACTCTTTTTGCTTGGCTCCAACGAAGGCCGCTTCAGCAGTGTGCCAACACAACCAGACGAAAGCTCAAGGGTTTCTAATTCCGTATCGATTGGTCTAGCACAGCGCCTTTGTTGCGATTTCAAATGCTTCGCGACTTTGTTCTAAATCGTCATCCGAGATTGCAAGCGAGGGGTATAATTTCCCGGGCGACTTGAAAATTCCGTTTTCGCGCAGAATCTTGTTGTAAAGAGCGCCCCTGGCGGGGTCATCGTGAACGGCTGATCGGTAATCCCGGCACGGCGTGTCTGAGAAATAAACGTCAAACAGCGTCTCGTCGCCACAAATTTGATGTGCGATACCTGCACTCGCCAGAATATCGGACTGCATATCCTGCAACGCCCCTCCAACCGCACGCAATCGGTCATAGGTTCCATCGCGCTTTAAGACCTCCATTGTCTTTATGCCGGCTGCGGCTGCAATTGGGTTGCCTGAAAGAGTGCCAAGTTGCATCAACCACTTGTCGGCCCCAACTTGAGCTTTATCAAAATGTTGCATGATCTCTGTACTTGCGCCCAGAGCGGCTAACGGGAAGCCACCACCAATAATTTTACCAAGAGTGCAGATGTCCGGTATCACACCGTACCGCTCCTGCGCGCCGCCGTAAGCCAAACGAAATCCAGTGACGATCTCGTCAAAAATAAGAAGAACCTGATGTTTGTCACACAGCGCGCGCAAACCCTGCAAGTAGCCGGCTTCAGCAGGTACAATTCGTTGCAGCGGCTCGACGATAATGGCTGCTATGTCCGTGTTTTCGGATAACAAGTTTGCAACCGCTTCGAGATCGTTAAAAGGCGCAATCAACATTTGATCCGCGACGCCCTGCGGTATGCCGGCGCTGTCGGGCACCGCTTGAGGGAAGTTTGCGCGCTCAGCCGGGGCCAGACTCATTTGCGCCTCAGCGCTCATCCCGTGATACCCACCTTCGAATTTCAAAATTTTGTCGCGCCCGGTATAGGCACGCGCTAGGCGGATTGCGTACATGTCTGCTTCACCGCCCGAAGCAACAAATCGCACTTGCTCACAGCATGGAACGGCTTCAATGATCGCCTCGGCCAATTCGATCCCTTTACGGTTGTTGGCAAAAAAAGTCATGCCCAGCGGCAGTTGCTCTAGTACGGCTTCCATCACTTCCGGGTGGCCGTGACCCAAAAGCATCGGCCCTGATCCGATGAGATAGTCGATGTATTCCTGCCCATCTTCATCCCAGACGCGGCTGCCTTCGCCCTTCGCTATAATGATCTCAGGATCGAAATTGCCAAAGCCGCCTGCAGGCAGAACATGTTGAGCCCGCGTGATCCATTCGGCTTGTGTGCTGATTTTCTGCATTTGTCAGACCAATTCAATTATGGGCGACCCCAAAAGGTCGCGGTCAGGAGTAACACCCAACCCTGCTCCCTCGGGCGGTGCTATTCTGCCCATATTGCGGCTCGGCGCGTCTGGGCAAAGACGGGGCGAAACATACGAGGAAAGATCACAGGTGTTGAGCAACGAACCCTTCGGTGTTGAGGCGGCAAAATGCAATGATGCGGCGGTAACGATATCGGAACCCCAAGTGCATTCAGCGCATATTTCAGCGCCCAAGTGAACGCAGAGATCGCGGGCGCGACGCATGACGGATAGGCCACCGAACTTGGACAGTTTTAATGCAACCGCGTCCAGACATCCCAATTCCGATGCGCGCAATAAAGAGTCAGTATCAAAAGCGTTTTCATCGATCTTCATGGGCAGCCCGGTGGCCTGACGCACTGCAGCGCAATCTTCCAGAGTTTTGCAAGGTTGTTCCAGCATGATGTCCAGATGAGCCACCGCTCGGCCGGTACGTGTTGCATGAAGTCGAGAGGCGCCACAGTTCCAGTCGCCATAAACCAACGGCGCAGAACCAACTGTTTCACGAACCTTGATCAGGCGTTCCGCATCTGCTTCCCAGTTTGCATCTGTTCCAAGTTTTACCTGAAATTGACGTACTCCGCTTTGAAATGCGGATGCCGCGATCCTTGCCATTTCATCTGGTTCGATGCAGGTGATCGAATGGTAGACCGGCATGTCCGTTCGTGTGCGACCTCCTAACAGGGTGTACAGCGGCAACCCTGTCAAACGTCCGAACAAGTCCCACAACGCAATGTCGACGATCGACTTGGCATAGAAATGTCCCGGCAGCAAAGCATCAAGCGAACGCATTACAGCGTCGACACCTAACGGCTCCACTCCAAGCAAGCCTTCGGCCATTTCGGATACTGCGCTAGGCACACCTTTGGCATAGGCTGGCAAATAACGTGGGATTGGGCACACTTCTCCCCACCCCTGATGGCCTGTGTCAGTCTCAAGGCACAGGACGTGGCTTTCGACAGTGTCGCAAGTTTTGCCTTCGGCCATGTAGTAGGTTTCGTGGCTTGTCAGATCCAAAGACCATAAGGATATTTTGCTAATCTTCATCGATAAACCCCAACCGGATCGCCCAGGGTGGTTTCGTCAGGATGCACACCTAAACCCGGTGTTTCCGGCAGATGCAAATGCCCATCCCGGTTCCGGGGGCCGCGCCCTGCAGCAATTTCAACCGTAATCATGTCCTGACAGGCCCAAACGGCATGGCAGTTTTCATCAGGGATAGTGGCTGCCAGATGCAAGGCCTCGGTGTCGGCCAGAACGGTTCCGCCTGTCGCCATAACAAACATATCGATCCCATGGGCGAGGGCGATGTCCCTCATCCGGGCCGCTTTGGTCAGCCCACCAACGCGGTTCAATTTGATCCCGAATATCTCTGCCAAACCATCACGAGCAATTCGAGCTGCATCTTGTAAAGTCACGAGGCTTTCATCCACTGAAACGGGCGACGCATGATGGCCTGAGATGGCGGCGATGTCGTCCAACGTTTCACAGGGTTGCTCAAACATAACGTTCAAATCTGCGCAGGCACTCATAACCCGCAAGGCTTGCTGACGGGTCCAGCCTCGGTTCACGTCGTAAAGTATAATCTCACCCGGGTTGCGGATGCATTCGACGTCACGAATGCGGGCAATGTCACGCTCGACATCGCCTCCAATTTTCACCGAGTGGGCGACGTAGCCACGCTTACGATATCGCTCGATGACCGCTCGCGTTTCGTCAATGGTTTTTGCTCCGACAGACGAAGCAATAGGGCGCGGGGTCCGAGACCCGCCTCCCATCAGATCGGCAATCGGCAGGTTCGCAGCCTGTCCGGCAATGTCCCAGCAAGCCATATCGATGGGGCTTTTGGCGTAAAGATGGCCCGGCAATGCGGCGTCCATCGCGCGTTCAACTTGCAGGACCTTACGGGGATCGAGTCCAAGGATAAACGGAGCCATTGTTTCAACTCCGGCTCGAATGCCCGGGCCGTGCGCCGGGACATATGTGTGGCCCCATGGCGTGCCCTCGCCCCAACCGATCAGCCCTGAATCCGTTTCGACCTTTACCAGTGTCGCATCTAGGGTTTCAAATTTCAGTCGCCCTCCAGACAGCCAATAAGGATGTTCCAAAGGCAGGTCGAGTTGGTATACGGAGATACTCTTGATCTTCATGCTGCATACTCCGCCACCGGAGTGCCTAAACTGGTGAAATCAGGTCGAACACCCAAACCGGGAGTGTCCGTTGCATATAGCTTTCCCTTGCGCGCAACTGGACCGCCAATCCCGGTGGAGCGGGTATTGTAGTTCATGAGGTCGGTCGTGTTCTGCAGGTAATCGGGTGGAGTGGAAGCCGCAAAATGCGCCACTGCCGAAGTCGTGATCTCTCCGCCCCATGTGTCCTCGCTGACCACGGGTACGCGGTTTTCGATCAGATAGTCCCTAACTCGTCGGGCTTTGCTGATCCCACCGAGGTTCGATATTTTAAGGCAACAGACTTCAGCGCCTCGGTCCGCGACAATTCTTTGCGCCACATGCATGCCGGTAAGACATTCGTCCAGTTTCATCGGTTGTTCGGCCACGCGGCGTACTTGTTGGCATTCCTCATAGGTGCGGCAGGGTTGTTCCAGAATAAAGTCCAGACTCTTAGTCGCGCGGGCGACCCTGATCGCATTGTCCACACGCCAACCTTGGTTGACGTCCGCCATCGCTTTTTCTCCGGGTTCAAGCAGTGGTACAATGTCGCGAATACGTTCGATATCACTAGACCAATCGCCACCCACTTTTATCTGGAACTGGTTGTATCCCTGATCGCGATATAGGTTCATTTCTTTTATCGTTTGTGCCGTCTCTCTTTGGGGTGCTACTCGGTACATCGGAGCGCCATCCGTAAGCTTACCGCCCAACAGCATCCATAATGGCTGATTGCAGGCTTGCCCCAAGATGTCCCAGCAGGCGACATCAAATGGGGATTTTGCATAACCGTGGCCTTGAACCAGTGTGTCAATCAGTTGCTCAATCCGACCAACCTGTCGCGGGTCCTCACCCAGCAGTGCCGGAGCGATCAAACGTGCGATGGCGACGACACCTTCTGAATGAGCAACCATGTAATTTTCGCCGCAAGGTGTAAACTCTCCGCAACCTTGAAGACCTGCATCAGTATCAATAACGACTACTGAAGCAGTGGCAGTATCAAACGCATTCCCCCCACCCCAACAATAGGTCCCGCCAACATAAGGTAACCCCGTTTGATAAATGCGGATACGCGTTATTTTCATGGGAGCACCACAATGTTTCCCGTATGTTTCTTCGCGATAAATTCGGTTTGAGCTTCTTTCAGGTCTTTCAAAGGGTATGTCGCGGCCAGAACAGGTTTGACCTGATCAGCCTCGATGTATTTTACCAAATTCTGCATCACTTCTGGATCGATCACGGTGGACCCTGTGAATGTTAGGTCTCGCAAATAGAATGTCCTTAGGTCGAATTCGACGATTGGACCAGCGATAGCGCCCGAACAGGTGTACCGCCCACCGCGCTCCAACACATCGATCAGATTTGGCCAGTAAGGACCGCCCACGACATCGGCGACAACAGTGATTTTTTCGTCGCCTAATGCATGCCTTAAGTCGGCGGGAGCACGGGGCAGAATGTGATCCGGACCCAATTGCGCCACGTCGGCATGCTTGGCTTCGGAGGCCATTGCAATGACCCGAGCGCCGCGCCGGTTTGCCAGTTGCACCAACGCCCCACCAACGCCACCTGATGCGCCGGGGATCAGGACTGTGTCAGAATTCGATACACGAGCGCGGGTCAACATGCCCTCTGCTGTGGAGTATGAACACGAAAACGTCGCCAATTCAGCATCCGAAAGAGGCGAATTAACTGCCAACGCATTGCGCGCCGGGATTGTGGTGAACTCGGCAAAACCACCGTCTCGTTCGGAACCGAAATATCCGGTCTTGTCCTTGTTCAAAACGTCAGCAGGGTCGCGAAGCCAGCAGTCGGTGATAACGCGCTGACCTATCCGTTCAGCGTCAACGCCTTCCCCGACGTCTACGATTTCACCGCACACGTCTGCCCCTTGAATTCTTGGAAATGTCAAAGGAGCGCCACCCCACGTGGGATCATCCTGACCGACGGTTTCAAAGGCACCACCGGTTGTCGCGTCGCTGACAGTTTTAGAATACCAACCTGATCTGGTGTTCACGTCCGTGTTGTTCAGCCCGCAAGCCCCGACACGTATCAAAACCTCGTCCGCGCCAGGGGTAGGACGCAGCCAATCCTCGTGCCAGACCATTTGATCCAGATCTCCGTGGCCCATCGTGACCATAGCTCGCATCGTATTTGGCAAGTTCATTGAGCAACCTCCATCGCTGCATCAGCGCGGGGTAAAATACTTTCAGGATCGTAAGCTGGCTGCGCCAATACCTTTGCCGATCTGGGTGTGCCATGAATGAGAACCTGCAATTCGGTGTCCGCATTGGCCGCTTCGGGCTTAATATAGGCAAAGGCGAGAATCTTACCGACACTGTGGCCATAGACTACTGAAGCAGTTGAACCAACAACACGACCTTTGAAAAGAACAGCCTCGCCGCCATGACCGTCAATCGCTCCGTCAGGTTCGATTTCCAGATAGGCGCAGACCCACGGCAAATTGGTGTTCAGAGTCTTGTCTCGCCCAAGATAGTCCTTATCCGTGCGTGCAAATCGCAGCACGTCAGCTTCTGCCAATGTGACCTCGTTGGTTAGTTCCCCGGCGCCTTTGAAGCCTTTTTCCATGCGCATAACATTCATGGCAAAGCTGCCATAGTCCACGATTCCGTGAGCTTGCCCAGCAGAATGCAAAGCTGAATAAACATCCATGCACAACGCATTTGGCATGTGAAGTTCCCAACCCAACTCACCTGCGTAGGACATGCGAAACGCCCAAACAGTGTGACCGGCGATTTTGATTTCCTGCGCTGAAAGCCACCGGAAGCTCGCATTGCTAAGGTCTGCGTCAGTGCAGGCGCTTAGGACGTCGCGCGACCTTGGTCCATTCAATGAAAGGGCCGACCATTCGGCGGACAGCGAGTTGACGGTCACTTCCTCATCCACGCGATTGTGTTCCAAATGATCTAGCAGGCGCTGCTCGAAAAAGGCTGCGCAAACAAGGTAATACCGGTCGTGAGCCATACGTACGATCGTTGTCTCTAGTTCGATACGGCCCCGGCGGTTCAGCATATGCGTCAATGTAATTGACCCGTCTTTTTGTGGCATTCTGTTAGCCGTTAGACGATCCAGTAGAGCATATGCGTCGGCGCCTGATACTTCGACTTTGGTAAACGCGGTCACGTCCATTATTCCGACCCGTTCACGCACAGCTTTGACCTCTCGCCCAACCATTTCGTCAACTACGTTGCGCCGAAAGGAATAGTTATCTTGTTGAGGCACGCCGTTACGCGCGAACCATCGGGGTCGTTCGAACCCATAGACCTCCTCATGCACAGCGCCCTTGGATTTCAAATGCTCATGCAATGGAGATGGTTTGATCGGCCGCCCGGCAAGCCGGTTAAAATGCGGGAACGGGATTTCGTGGCGGAGGCAATAGTCCTCGTGCGCCTTGGTCACTTGCCATTCTTTATCTGCGTAGGTGCCAAAGCGGCGCGGATCATATTCGCGCATGGAAATGTCGGCGGCACCGTGAACCATCCATCTGGCCAATTCGCGGGTTAGACCCGGCCCCCAGCCTATGCCAATTTGAGTGCCACAGCAGCACCAATAGTTCCGTACGCCGGGCGCTGGGCCTATCAATGGGTTGCCGTCGGGCGGGTGACTGATCGCGCCATGCACCTCTCGTTGAATGCCAAGTTCAGCAAAGATGGGCATGCGGTTCAGGCTTTCTTCTAGCCACGGCATTACGCGATCGTAATCCGCATCAAATAACCAGTTTTCATAGTCCCAGGGGCAATGATCGTGCCAGACTGAATTCGGGTTTTCTTTCTCGTAGATCCCAATCAATCCGCGCTTCTGCTCCATCCGGATATAACCCGAAACTTTTTTGTCGTCTCGGATTACAGGAAGTTCCTTGTCCAGACCTTCAAACTCGGGCACCGGTTCGGTTACAAAGTAGTGGTGTGTCATCGATGTCATAGGCAGTTGCAACCCGGACCATTCTCCCATCTGGCGCGCATATGTGCCGCCTGCATTGACCACATGTTCACACGCAATCGTGCCTTTTTCCGTCTCTACGATCCACTCGCCGTTTGCAGACTGGGTAATATTCGTGGCACGACAATTGCGGATTATACGAACGCCTTTTTGGCGGGCACCAGCGGCCATCGCCATGGTCACATTGGTTGGGTCGACGTGGCCGTCGTCGGGTGTGTGCAGCGCGCCCAACACACCATCAAGATTGTAGAATGGGTGCAACTCTGCGATCCGTTCAGGGCCGACCAGTTCAATGTTGAAACCAAGAGACCGACCTACGGAAAGCGTGTGGCGCAACCAGTCCATTTCGTCTTCGGTATAGGCCAACCGGAACGAACCGCAACCATGCCAAGTAACTGCTTGTCCCGTCTCGGACTCGAGTTTGCCGGAATAGAGATCAATGTTGTAGTCTACGCACTTTCCCAAACCAAAGCTGGATGTGGAATGCGTGATCTGGCCTGCCGCATGCCATGTACTTCCGCTCGTCAACTCTGCCTTTTCCAGCAGGACGGTGTCCGCACCCCAGCCCTCGTGCCCGAGGTGATAGGCAAGGCCGACACCCATGACGCCGCCACCCACGATAACCACACGCGCGTGGGTCGGGAATTCAGATGTCATCGGATCACTCCTTCGAGTCGATTTTCTCTCGACACCGTAAGCAAACAAAAATACCATCGTCAATCATGAATGGGACAAATGTATCAAATTCGATTCTCGAACGGTTAGCTGACGAACTGCCGGAGTTGACGCCCGAAGCCCGTAAAGCAGCTACATACGTGCTAGAGAATCCACGGGATGTGGGCATTTCTACCGTGCGGGAAATTGCCGAAGCCGCAAACGTAAAGCCCAACACCATCGTTCGCATGGCTCGGCAGGTAGGGTTTGATGGTTACGACGATTTCCGCGTTCCGTTTCGCGAAGCGATCCGGAGAGGGCAGGCGGATTTCCCAGAGCGCGCCCGGTGGCTGCAAGACATTCGAAAGTCTGGAAACATGGGCGGCCTATACGCGGATATGGTTCAGGACGCCCTTCGCAACGTCGAAGAAACCTTTGCCAGCATTTCTGCCGAACAACTCAGGGCCGCGGCAGAGGATATTTGGAATTCGCGCAACGTTTTCGTTTTGGGCGTTGGTGTGAATAACTCGAACGCGAGAAACTTTGTTTATTTGGCCTCGACTGGAATGGTGCAATTCCACGCGATTCCTCGCCCAGGGTCCAATCCGATTGATGATCTGGCTTGGGCTGACGAACGTGATGTGCTGATTGCAATGACCTGCAGGCCATATCGAAATGAGGTCGTTAAAGCGGTTGAGGTAGCACGCCAGCAGGGAATGACTATAGTTGGCCTGTCTGACAGTCCGGCCAGCCCTGTTCTGCGAAACACCCAACATGGCTTTGTCATTTCGGCTGACACGCCGCAGTTTTTCCCATCCTCTGTTAGCACGATAGCGTTGCTGGAAACATTGTTGTCCTTTGTGATCGCTGTTTCGAGCGATGAGATCGTCGAGAGGGTCGAAACTTTTCACAAGCGCCGCCATCAATTAGGACTTTATCATTCGGAGGAAACGTGACTGCACCAATTCAATCTCTTGCAGCCCGTTACTACACGGACCCGGTTGTTTTCCGGGCTGAAAATGATGGTCTGCTTGCACGTACCTGGCAGTTCGGTTGTCACGCCTCTGAGCTGGCCGAGCCGGGAGCTTACGTAGCGTTCGAAGTAGCGGGGCAGGACCTGTTTGCTATTCGCGGGCGTGATTCCAAAATACGGGTGTTTTACAATGTCTGTCAGCACAGGGCACATCAACTGGTCAGTGGCACCGGAACTACTCGCGTTGTTGTATGCCCCTATCACGCCTGGACTTACGAACTAACGGGCGAACTGCGTGCTGGTCCAAACCTCAAAGCCGTAGAAGGTTTCGACAAATCAACTGTTTGCTTGAACGAAGTTCGGACCGAAGAGTTTTTGGGGTTTGTATTTGTCAATCTTGACCCCAACGCAACGCCAATGGATGATTGGTTTCCGAATGCGCGGGCTGAGCTTGAAGAATGGGTTCCAAACTGGGCAGATTTAAAGCCGCTGGAGTGGGTGGAAATTCCTGAACTCTGCAATTGGAAAGTATCGGTCGAAAACTATTCAGAATGCTACCACTGTTCATTAAACCACCCGACTTTCGCAAATGGAGTGGTCAAGCCGGAAACCTATGACATTCAACCTCAGGGGATGTGCTTGCGTCATACGACTGAGTGCCAAAGCCTTGAAAACATGACATACGATATCAGGTCTGGTTTTAAACATTTCGACGAATATTCCAGTTGGTTTCTATGGCCAATGTTTTCCTTTCAAGTCTACCCTGGGAATGTTTTAAACACTTATCACTGGCGGGCGGTGGACGCCGATCATGTCGTGGTCTGGCGGGGTTGGTACTCGGTCGACGGCATCGACGATCCGAAGATACGGCAACTGGCGGCACAGGACAGGGCGACCACGGTAGAAGAGGACATTCGCCTTGTGGAATCCGTTCAGCGCGGGCTGCATTCGCGTGGGTACCGACCGGGTCCGCTTGTGATCGATCCCAACGGGGGCGTAAATTCTGAACATCCGGTCATGCACCTACAGAAGTGGATGCGCGAAGCTGTCGATGGCGTGTGATATCGCGTGAAAACCCCATCAAACCCAGTGTGCCTATGGAATCGCATAACTTTCGCGAAAAAGGGAATAAGAAATGAGCTTATTTGACGAAGACCTGTTTCTTGCAGGTCTTGAACAACGCAAGGCAACGCTAGGTGCCGAATATGTCGAAAAGAATCTGGCCGCAGCAGATGATTTTACCCGACCCTTTCAAGAAGCAATGACAGCCTGGTGCTGGGGATTTGGTTGGGGCGACGATGTCATTGACGCAAAGACGCGGTCGATGATGAACCTTTCTATGATCGGTGCTTTGGGAAAAATGACCGAATGGGAAATCCATTGCCGGGGTGCCATTACCAATGGCGTCAGCGTTGATGAAATCCGAGCAATAATTCATGTCATCGGAATCTATTGCGGTGTCCCACAAGCGCTGGAGTGCTTTCGAGTGGCTCGCAAAGTCATTGAAGAAAAGAACTAGATTTCCTCGGGCAAGGCTTAGGTGTTTTCGTCTATCACGGACTTGATGCACGCAGAAATGAGTGCTTGTGAGTCTGGAAGTCGCAACAGCTGCCGGTGTTTTGTCTCTACTCGGTGCAATGTCTTGTTTGTCAGATGGGTATCAAGGACGTCGCCCTTGGTCATTGCAGGATTGCCCGGCGTCAGAAAAACGTGGGTCTTTCCATCAAAGCGTGGCACCTCGAAATCGTTGATTGCTAAGCCGTAAGCTAAAGAAACAGCTTCGATTCTCTGCTCTTCAGTCCAATTTTCACTGGCCATCAGCGCCTTCGCCTGAGGTACCGATTTTATGGCTTTTCGGGCATGCTTTGCGCGACGGAACATGTACCTCCACCGCTTGTATGTCCGGTAATACAATGGTTGCAGCGAGGGTTCAGCCCCTATCATTTTGTAAGGAGGGTCGAGTAATACCAATCCCGCAACTTTGTCGGGACCCAATTGTTTGAGAACCGCCAAGACCAAAGCGCATCCAGCCGAAAATCCGCACAACACGATTGGCTTGTCCGGGGTAACATCTTTGAGCGTGGCGATAGCCTCATCCGCCAAATCTTCGAGCGACTTGTCAAAAGGTACCGGCATTCTCGGCAGGCGGTGGCCGGGCATGTGAACGACAGTGTGATCTGGCCCTAAGTTTTCCGCGACATGCTTGAAAAACGGCATCAGACAATGAACAAGAGCCACAGGGGTTTTGTCGCCACCTTGATTGGCTGCGTGATAAACTTTCCATTTTTCTTGGCTGGGTCGACCTGCATCTGCGACTCGAACGCGATTTGCCAATTCGGCCACAGTTGGAAAGCTGAACAAGTCCATCGGCTCGAATGTAATGCCTCGTTCTTTCGCCTCGGCAGCAGTTTTGAGTGTTATGAGGCTGTCTCCGCCAAGATCAAAGAAATTTGCGTCCCGCGCGGGGTAGGGCACCTTTAGGATTTCACTAAACAGGTCAGCAATCTTTCTTTCCAAGTCATCTTGGGGAGGTGCGCCAGAAGGTACTTCAGACCAATTTTCTAGTAGCTCTGCCAATGCACGTTCGTCCAGTTTCCCATTGGGCAAGTTGGGGAACGACGCAACCCCCCTGACGGATCTAGGATGAAATTGCGCGGGCAGTGTCTCTTCGATTGTCTGTTTGACCTGATTGCACAAAGGGTCACCATCAGGGCATTCGACCGCAACAGAAATTGCCTGAACTCCGCCATAGTCCAATACCAGTGCTGCCATGCGCGTTTCCGTAGCGACCGAGCGGGCGACAGTTTCGATTTCAGACAACTCGATACGGTGTCCCCGGATTTTGACCTGCTTGTCTTTTCGACCCAGAAACGTAATGCTTCCCGACGAATCCGCGATACCCAGATCTCCGGTTCGATAGGCCGGTATTTCGTCCGGACCCAATGCAAAGAACCGATCTTGAGTCTGGGCCGGGTCGTCAAGATAACCTTTTGCCACTGTGCTGCCAGCTACAACGATTTCTCCTACTTTACCCTCTGGGATCGTGTTGTCGTCTTGGTCCACGATGCCCACCCAGGTACCGGGAATAGCGGTGCCAATCGGCACGTTATCCTCCCCGTTCCACTCGGTGGTGTCGTAAGACGTACACCACACGGTTGCTTCGGTCGGTCCATACTCATTGACAATTCGGCAGTCTGGCAACACGGATTTGCACTGGGCGACCAATGCAGCAGGTACCGCCTCGCCCGCTGCAATCAAAACACGCAAGCTGTGAAGGCTTCGTCTTTCGACTGTGCTTAGCAAGGCTTGTGCCAAGCTCGGAAGACACAAAGTATGAGTAATTCGATGATGTCGGATCAATTTGCCCAAGTTTGTCGGGTTCTGTTCAACTCGGTGGGGCGCAATGACAAGGTGCCCACCAGTAGACAGTGTCCAGTAAATGCCTGCTACCGAGCTGTCGAATGCTAGAGATGAAAGAAGTAAATACGACTCTGGCGGGGCTCTATAAACAGCTTCGCGCGCAGATGTTGAGATGGCTAACGCGTTCCGAGTGATCTCGACGCCCTTTGGGCGGTTCTGCGAACCAGATGTGAACATGACGTAGGCTCGCTGGCCAATAACACTTTCGGTGTCGTCAATCGCTGTATCCAACCCATCAAACAAAATTATGCTTGCCGTATTCGGCAGCAGGTTTTCGAGACAAGTGGAACTGGTGACAATGAAACGTGGAGAGGTAGCCTCAAGTATTTGCGATATACGGCGCGTCGGATAGTTCATGTCCAACGGAACATAGGCCGCGCCTGTCATCATGATACCGATAAAAGCCGCTATCGCTTCGAACCCTCGAGAGACGGCAACAGGAACAATATCGCTAGGGCCCACGCCGGATTGTTTCAAGGCCCAGGCGATTTGCCGGGACCGAAAGGAAAGTTCGGAGTAGGTTAGGGTCCCCTTTTCATCAGAAACGGCCGCGGCGTTGGGTTCTGCCTTCGCATGACTCAAAATCCGCTGTACAACGTCTTGATAGTTTGGATCGTAGGGTACGATTTCAGGTACCTGTCGGGAACGGAAGATTTCTCTGATACGGAGCTTGGGGTCGCGTACCATTTCAGACAGTACATGTTCATACCAAGAAAGTAGTTCGTCGACCCCGACACTTAACCTGTTTGGGTCAAAATATACTTCTGCTCTGAACTGTCCGTTGGGTGTCACCAAAAGAGCAAGAGGGTAAGAGCTGTGCTGGACAGTTCTAAGGTTGGATAATCGAATATCACCAACATCAAAATTTTCCTGGGCAACACCTTCATTGACAAACAACGTGTCGAACAAAGCTGTCCCCGCTGGAAACGGGGCACAGGCTTGAACTTCGGCCAACGAAGCAAACTCATGTTCGCGCCGCGCAATTTCTGCCTTGGCGTGACTTTGCAACAGAGTTTCTACAGTTTGCCATGGGTCAATTTTCACGCGCGCTGGCAACGTGTTAATGAATGGACCGACGGCTTCGGAAATTCCGGGAATATCCACAGGTCTGCCAGCGGTAGTCGTGCCAAATATTACATCGTCCTGCTGCAACAAGTGGCGCATTAACAAAGCCCAACTCGCTGACAAGACCGTGTTGCTGGTAACTTTCAATTTGCGTGCAACGTTGTTGACCTGTGTAAGCAGGTCATCACCCAGGAACACAGATTTGCACTCTTGCACCAATCCACTTTGGGATGCATCGCTTTGCGGAAGAAGACAAGGTTCTTCTAGACCCTTGAACTGTTCGGTCCAAAAGCTTGTGTCGGTCAGGTTCGGATGTTTGTTCAGCCAGCTAAGATAATTTTTGAACCCAGGGGGCTGCTTGCGTGAATGGGGGATACCATTGTAATTTTCTAAGGTGCCTCGAAGTGCGATTTGGGTGGACCAGCCATCACTGATTAGATGATGCACTGTCCACAAAAGTCGCCATGAGGTGTCAGTAACACGAATGAGTGTCGCTGCCATCAGCGGTGGAGACTTAAGGTCAAACCGCCGGGTCTGTTCCAACCGTACCAGATCGCGTAGTCGGGTATCAGTATCATCAAAACCTCGCCAATCCAGCTGGCGCCAAGGCAAGGCGGAATTTTCTTTAACGATCTGAACGGGTTGTTTGATACCTTCCCACACAAAACCTGTTCGCAGCGCGTCACGTGCATCCAGAACTTTCTGCATTGCGGAACGCAATCGTTCGGCGTTAAGCGGACCTTCAAGAGTGCACGATACCACAGCCACATAAGCACCGGGAACACTGTCGGGATCGACAACATGAAACAACATACCCTTCTGTGATGGGGTCAAAGGCAGAATATCCGCTATGCCCTTGGGATGTCCCATGTCAGCGTAGCGCCTGCGTTATTGCGGCCAAGTCTTCGTGGTCCAAATCAATCAGAGAGGCAGAGTCGTCTTGGTCCGGTTCGGCGGTTGCCAAACCCTCTGCATAAGCGGCAAGAGCTTTTACGGTTCGGTGTTCAAATACCGAAGATGGCGGCAGCGGCAGCCCATCCTCATTTGCCCTTATTGCGATTTGAATTGCCGTCAGGCTGTCGACCCCAAGATCAAAGAAGTCCTGTGTTATTCCGATTTGGGTTTTCTTTAGAATGAGTGACAATATTTTTGTCAGGTGGTGTTCCATTGCTGACGAAGGGGCGACGATCACCGTGTCTTCCGCCGTCCGCCTGCTGCCTTTTGGCAGACGGGCATTGTCGACTTTGCCATTTGTCGTCAGCGGCATTTCATCCAGTATAACCACGCTATCCGGTAACATTTCGCGCTGAAAATGGGCGGCAAGCATTTCCCATACATCGCTTTCCCTCAGGTTCCGCCCGGCCACATAAACGGTAAGGGTTGGTGGACGATCCAGTGGCTCGTCAAAACCGATCTCGTCCAGGATTTGAGACACCTTTTGTTCGTCAATTTCGTCGTTTAACTCATCCAGAGCTTGCGCACGCGTCTTATGCCCCATGCGAACATCCCACGAATACGGCAGCGCATAATTGTGAAACCCTTCCCGGGCCTTGTGGAGGTGAATTCCGACGTCATTGATCAAGCAGTTGGTCGATCGGCCAGTATCGTCCGGTCGCACCCATGCAGTCCGCATTTTTAGAAAATTGTAAATATCAGATACGGGCACATCAATGTACCGGTAAATGTCTAGCACCTGGATCTGGTCCAAGAATTGACCATCTTGTAAGTCTTGAGTCTCAAGTAGTCGGGATAGAGCGTCATCTTCGGCATGATAAGTCTTTCGCGCCTGCGTTACCATTGCATCCAGTTGGGCGCATGTCGGAGCGCTTGAGCGAAACAGGTCAGGTGTTAGCCTGGTCTCAAAGAATTGCCCCCGCGACAGGCCGGTTACAATCATCGGTGCGCCTTCTGAAAGCGCGGTTCGAAATGCTAACGTATAAAGAGCCTTGAAACACCCCTGACAGACATTGGAGTGAGTTTTGAGGCTATCAACAAAGATTTGGTTCATCTTGTCGGTGCGCAGATAGCGGTGCAGCCAGCCAAGGTCCTGTGTTATTCTTTGAATATTCGCCTTTGCGCCTTCGGAGATGTAGCCATTGTCGAGCGTCACGGCGAGTACGCGAGAAGTATATTCTGCCAGGCGACAGGCTGCATAAGTACTGTCCTTGCCACCGCTAAGAAGCATAATGGCGTCATAATCTCCCGTGCGCGCTTGGCTGGCGCGTGAAATCAGCTTACCTAGCTCGGACTCATCTTTGAAATATGCCTGAGCGCGGTCTTTGTACGTGTCGTACTCTTCGCAAATTGCGCAGAGATCAGGTTCTGGGAATTCAAGTTCTGGCAGGTTGTCGGGTAGCCCGCACCGACGGCAATTGCGGGTTTGCAAGGGTTGTTTTGTTGCCTCAAATGCGACGTGGACCGAGTCCACCCCCGGCAGTTTCTGCAGAACGTGTTCGAACTCGGCGACTTCAAGGCGAACCCCGCCAAGCTTAATTTGTTCGTCTGACCGACCGAGATATTCAACCGAACCGTCGCGCCTGATGCGCCCGAGATCACCAGTTCTGTATATGCGCCCCTGCTCATCTTCGGATTGATCCGGGAATTTATGATCCATGCCAGAAGATGCATTGAGGTAGCCTTGGGCCAACCGGCCCCCAATTACAATTTCGCCGGTCACACTAAACGGGCAGATGTTAAGTGCACTGTCACGCACACTGATTGAAACACCAGAGGCTGGACAGCCGATCTGCACCGATGGCTCAATGTCGATTTCACGGTCAAACAGATGTTGCATGGCTCCGACAACTGCCTCGGTCGGGCCATACTCATTAAATATACTCAAATCAGTCGACAAAACGTCCAGAGCCGATCGGCATAGCCGACTGGTCAGATTTTCGCCTCCCAAAACAAGTGTCTTGATTCTGCGCACGGGGCGGTTTTGTGCGCATACCAAAGCAAGGTGAGATGGCGTCAGTTTAACAATATCCACTTTATCATCGTTAAAGACATCCAGGACTGCCAAATCTGGCTCCCCGCGTTCTGGATAAACTGTTATCGAACCGCCAGTAGATAGAGGCACAAATAACGATGTAAGTGTCAGGTCGAAAGATACTGACGAGAAAAATGGATAATGGGCGGGACGATCTTTGCTGAACGTGGAACCGGCCCAACGGATATATCGATGAAAATTGCCATGATCGACCGCGACACCCTTTGGCGTTCCTGTCGAACCTGAAGTGAACAGAACGTACGCAATGTCATACCTGGTAACCGTCGGTAATGCTGCCTCACTGGTTTCCGTAATGGAGTCAATTGTGATGCTTTGGCAGGTTTGAACTGGCGGCAGATCCGAAGCGGTTACAACAGCGGCAGATTTGGACTCGGTCAAAATTCGTTCGACACGGGCGCTGGGCGTATTTGCCGCAATTGGAATGAAGCAGCAACCAGCCTTGAGGATGCCCAATGCTGCCAACACAAATTCTGGGGAACGTGGCAAGTGAATTGCGATCCGGGATCCTGTATCAACACCAAGATGCGTGATGTGCGCAGCAATTTGATTGCTGTGCTTGTGCACCTGCGCATATGTCATCGAGAAAGAACCGTCGATGATTGCCACGGCTTCCGGCGTGTTTTTCACTTGCTCTTCAATGGCATCAAGTATCGTTCGGACGGGACTTGGGGCTTCGGCCGGACCGTAAAGGATTGCGCGATCATCCCGTGGGCCGCCTAGATCAACTTCGGGAATTTTCGAATTGGCAGAGGATAGTGACGCCGTCAGCATCTTTGCGAAATGCGAAACTAAACGTTCTGCTGGAACTTCGTGCAGAATTTCGTTGTGTACGTCGAAAAACAGATCGGCTCGGCCTGTCCCCTCGAAATCGGTAATGTGGAACCGAATGGCATGAGCGGCGTCATGCGCGCCGCTGTGCAGCCATTGTATGGAAGCCGGATGACCGGCAAACATTCCAAACCGAGACTGGATAAAATTGCAGACAGCACTGATGCCACCATCCTGCCGGTCGGAGGCGGCACATGAACGAACCTGCCGCAGAAATTCGCCCAGTTCAGTTTTGATTTTACCGTGCAATGTCAGCAAACTGTCTGAAGGCTCTATTTCGATCCGAAATGGCAGAACCTCTACAAACAAACCCAGGCTTCCGCGATCTGCGTCAGATGCGCGGTTGTGGGACGGCAGGCCAATAGTGATTACCTCATCGCCAGTAACTCTGTGCAGATACGCGAAATAGGCCGTCAAATACAGGGCCATGCGTGACAAGTCCGGCGTGAAAAGTCGAAATTCGGGCTGGCCTATAGCGGCCTCTAACATCTCTGCGTTTATGTCTGTGAACGGAACGCGAATACGGGTCGAAAAAGAGGTGCGTTGTGCTGGGCTGCCATATGGCGGCGAGGATGGGTTTGGCGTCGATGCAGGCGGACTTTTTGTCTGAGCGTCTCTGTATACGGCACTTTCGAAATAGCTTGGTGCCGGTTCTACTTCGCTGAAACCAGTTGCTGTCAGAGCTTTATATCGTTGAGAAACCTGCTCGAACAACACTGACCCAGATTGGGCGTCACAGGCAATGTGATGCTGACACACGGTCCAGACCCAATGATTGTCGCTCAGTTTTACCAGTTTACTTCTTAGCGTGGCCCGACCCAGATCAAATGCTTTCTGAACCCATGCTGGTAAGGTTTGCTCTAGAACTTTGTTTGGGTCGGCTTCACTGCTTAGATCCCCAATCTCCAGCAAATCCATTGTGGCTTCGCTAGCAATTTGAAATGGGCCGTCACCGTCATCCCGAAAAACGGTTCTTAATATTTCATTTTGTTGCAGCGTCTCTAAAAACGCCTGATAGAATACATTTGGCTTTACTTCGAACCGCAGATCAAAACGCCATGCCACGTTGTACAGCGGCACGTCTGGGTGCAATTGGTGCCCTCTCCAGAAACGTTTTTGGCTCTCGGTAAGACGGTGCATTAGTACGATCCACCTAGCTTGGGATTGCGCGGTGGGCGCCGGCACGTGCAGCTATTTTTTCTAATCCAAAATTTTCGGGTGTCCCTGCCTCAAACGGTCTTTCCATTCTGTATATATGTTCGATAACCAACGGCGGTGAAATAAACTTAGAGGAACCGATTGGGGTGATCGATCCCGAAGTTGATGGGAGGCAATCTCTACCCATTCGGGCGACATGGAAAAACTTCGTAAGAGGTTTGATCGGCTGATCGTTACGCTCCGATACATGGTCTGGATCCAATTCGCTCGAAACGCCAGGCCGATCCAAGAACAATGTATCGACTACGCCAACTTTAATCCCGGTCGAACGCGAAGGATTCAGGATACTCGTACACTGCATCAGTTGACCAATCCTGCCGTCGCTATGCCAAGTCCCGGAAACCCTCCAACGGTGCGCTCGATAAACCAGAAAAGAGCAATCGCAATCAACGCGACGGACCCGAATTGAAGCCCGATGACGCGGTAAGCAGTGAGCCGACGCAGGGCAAAGAATGTCGGAAACACCACCAACACAATTGCCAACTGTCCAACCTCGACGCCGATGTTGAACGTGGCCAGGCCCAAAGCCTTGCGGGCTGGATCGAGGCCGAGAGGTTCCAGCACATTGGCAAATCCAAACCCATGGAAAATACCGAACAGGAATACCACTTTCCATGAACTGGCGTGGAAGCGTGGGATCAGATTACCCAAGGCGACAACTGCAATAGAAATTGCAATTATGGCTTCAACCAGCGTGATGGGCAGGGTGATCACTTCGAAGGTCGCCAGACACAAAGTGATAGTGTGAGCGACGGTGAACACCGTCACGATTTTGACAGTTTCTTTCAGGCTCTCTCGGACACTTTCCGAAGGAACCCAGTGAGAGTTTTCGATGCGCATGACCGCGCCGAGCAAAAGCGTGAGCAAAAACAGCACGTGGTCGAACCCCAACCAGATGTGCCAGACACCATGTTCAAAGAACGTGCGTGCAATATCCTTGGTTGGCTCGTCATTAAGATACAGGCTTTTGACACCGTCGCCTGGAGCAAAAATCAATGAAATAAAGCGCTCGTTTTCATCCATATCGTTGCGGGTGTTACTGCCGATCAGCGCGTATCCTCGATGTGTAGGGTCAACGTCCGAAAACAAACCGTCGTATGACATGTCGATGGTCGTTGGGGTTTGTTCGATACCCAGAACATTGAAGTGGAACTGAGCAAATTTATCGACCTTCGTGCCAAAGAATGTCAGGTCGTCAAACTCAATTTGGTAGGGCTGTCCTTCATGCGATAGCTGCATCCGCTCCTGAAAATACGCATAGAATTCGTCTGCTGCGGCGCGCACTTCGTCTTCTGATAGAGACGTTTCGATATCTTTGGAGTTTTGCTGTATCCGGGTCAAATCTGTCAGCGTTACCTCGATACGTCCCGCAAGTGTGTCTTCGGTCACGTCAAAATAGACATAGCTTTCGTTAAAGCTGTGAGCGTGCGCCATCGAAGCAAATACGACCAACAGCCACATCCAAGACCAATTTACCAGCGCAAGAAATGTGCTGTGAAAACTGATAGGCGACCGGCTCTCGGTGCGTTCAGGAAAGTCGTATTTCATGAGCTTTGAATTCCATTTTTAAAGGGCGGGGCCATTGCCCGATTTCCAATTTGACGATTCTCGTTCGTTGAAAGTCCGAAGTGACCGAACAGAACGGATAATCTTCTGGACACTTGGGGCCGTTGATCGCCGCAACTTGGTATGAGTACGGGCACCCGCCAAAAGTGCACATAGCATCCGTACTTGGCCCTTGGGGTTGCTCGTCGGCACTGCTTACCAAAGGCACAAAGGAAAACTGTGATGTCTTACCATAAGCATAGCAGTGGTCAGTTACATGTGCTGTGGTCTTATCTTGGCAGACATCAGACACCGAAACGGGTCCGGTAGAATCCAACGATCCGTCGTCATCCTGAGGGGGGAAAAATAAAGACAATCCTCGAAGTGCTTCCAGTCGCCGGGCAGAGCTCGGGTCGGTTGAGCACTCAAAGCGAAAGAAGGTCGCAAAATCTTTGCAACCGTTCGGCGAAGCGCTGCACGTGAATATACTCGATGTGTTCACTGGCATTGTTCAATAAGTCATTCCTAACCTATTTACGCCGGGCTGTCTTTAACGGATCATAATTTATCTATATGAAGCGTTGGTCAGCAGATTTTCAGGGCTTGTCTGTTTGTGTGCGTCATTGTTTTTCGGTCAATCGCCGCAAGTAACGTTCAAGAACTTGTCCGTCTTTTTCGACGCGGCAGGCTGCCTGCATCGCCCTGCAGTTTTTTAGGACGCGGTCACTTCGAAGCAGCTCGTCGATGTTCTTCTCAATCAGATTGGCAGGATCCGTGGTTCGGCCTGCCCGTCCAATACCGTGAAAGATCACTCTGGCGGCGCCGCCTTTCTGATCATTGACATGCGGGAAAATTAGCATCGGCGTGGCCGCATCAACCGCTTCGACCAGACCGCCGGTCCCGCCATGCATTATAGCAAGGTCAGCGTGTCTTAGAATTTGGGTTTGCGGCACCCAAGGCACAAAGTCGATATTGTCGGGTTTGTCCTCTAGAGGTATGTCTCCCCATTTTTTGCCTGCCGCGCCGAGGAAAATCCATTCCGTTCGGCGGCGGGCGATTTCCATCAAATGCCGTACCAAATGGCTGTCTGGCTTCATCATTGAGCCGAAGCCAACGAAAATTCGCTTCCTTTGCCCTTTTGGGTTGCAGAAACGTTCAACTGCGGAATGTGCGCTTACGCCTTCTGGACGGCTTGTCAGGATCATCGGGCCTAAATATTCCATTTCTGCGTATGATCGTGTCGGCAGGTCCAAAGCTTGGGGCAGCAACAACACGGTCGGAATTTTGTAGGTCCAAGGCATTTGCCAGCAGTTGATGCGCCGAATCGTCTTGATTGGTACACCTTGCCTGCGGGCAAGTTCGGTTAGGGCTGTTGGGTGGTCCGCGCCTAGATCAGATCGCTTATTTCGGTAAAACCGTATTCTTTTGCTTAAAAGGTATAGGGCCCATGTCAACATTACGGCCAATCTGCTGCCCCTCAATCCCGATCCGGGATAAGACCTTTTATGCAAGGGTGGTGCGCGTAGCCCGGGCGGTGACAAGAACATGTTGCTGTATTGAACAACGGGCAACCCCATCGACAGGGCTACAATAATATGCGCGTGCATCTCGCAATCGACAAAGATCGCATCAGGGTTAAACTGCCTAAGCGCAATTTTCAGACCATCGACGCCAAGCTCGGTAACTGCTGCATTCAATCTATCTTGGAATGCATTACTGTTCGCTTCAGCCGTGTTAAGTGGTGATAGCAAGGGTGTGAGAGTATGGATTTTTGGCCTGCGGATTTTGTGATGACTAAATCCGTTCAGCGACAATAGCTCAGCCGCAGATTTTGGGGCGAACACCTTTATGTAATAACCCTCAGCCCGCGCTCGTCTGGCAAGTTCGACGACACTGCTGAGCGGGCTGTAGATACCACTTGCGATGATGGCCACCCGTCTTGCCATCACTATTCAGTCCATTTTCTTTTTGCTTTCATTGTCTTCGCACCTATCGCGTTTCTTGCATCGGTCAAGGATATTCATGAGTTGCAAAAAGATCGACAGATCCAAACCGACGCTGCATCGGTTTGACGACTTTGCTGAAAACTCCGTACTCGAGGCGTCCCACTACTATCAATGCAATTCTAAGGTTGGTGCAAGCTCAAGCGGTTCGGTTTTCAGACGTCGCTTTTTCAGATTTCAATTGAGCCAGTTTTTTGCGGTAATGCTCGATGCAATTTTCATGAGCTTTGTATACTGTCTCATCAGCTAACAGGTCGCTTATCTTAGCCTTCAACTTTCCCCGGTATTCCAGCATTCGCGGATCATAAACTTCGTTGCGGTTGAATATGTCCCAATACTTGTCGCGAAATCTGGATGAGCGATTTTCGGCGCCGATTGCTTTCGTACCTTGGCCGCGCTGTTTCTTAAGTCCAAAACTATCCTTTGTTTTTACCGCATAATGAAAAATCGATGCCCAGTCATGAGATACCAAATCCGGTGGGGAATCCCCTAATCTGTGTCGTCTGCCGCCGCCCGCGCGATAGAATAGATCATGCATGCCTTGTCCGGCGGCATTTATGAATTTCCCATCCGACTCTTGATAGCCCCACTTAAAAAATGGGCGATGGAGTCCAAACCCGCGGGTCTTATCCGTTTTCTTGAACAGCGTTTTAAAACGGAAGGTGCGACTGCTGTTCGTTTCGCTACGATGCAAGAACTTTTGCGTGACCAGACCTTCAGACCATTGCGCGAAGCCACTGTCGCCGAAATTCAGCCAATTCACCGCCATGCCAGCAGCAATAGGTTCGATTTTCTTGATCAGTTCAACCACGCTGTTTTCTGCGTTTACACAGAATAGAAATTCGTCAGAATCCAACCACATGAGCCAATCAGCATGTTCAAAAGCCTCGTGGTCAAAGCCTAGCTCTGCGGCTTGGTTTTGGGGTACCTGGTCATCTGCCAGATTTTGAAGAACGTGGGATAGAGCTCCGCTTGCGTCCAGGGCGTCCAACAGTTCAGTTGTGCCATCGGTCGAGTCATTGCTGTATATGACAATGTCTGTAAATCCGACGAGTTTGTGATAGGCAACCCATTCCAGCAGGAAGGGACCTTCGTCCTTGGCGCATGAAAACAGCCCAATCTTCATTAAGATCCCTGGCGAGTACTAAATCCCATTATGTGGCCGCGGCAGAGACACTCGTTGGGACGTACAATCAATGATTAGGCCAACGAAATTTGCCTTACGCAGATTGGCCCTTTGGTAGCACGCCAGCACTCACTGCACAATCGATTGGACCTGTTCATTTGCAGTGTCTGGACGATATTTTCCTCGCAATACCCAACACAGGTTAGAGGGCTTATTACGACGCGTTTGGGGCAGTCTAAGCGAGGTTAAAGCTGTTCAACTTTGACCGAGTCCATTGGATAGAAAGCAAGGTATTCCTTTATGCTGGAAACAGCTGCAATTGGGTCCTCATAACTCCAGACCGCGTTCTCGGTCACAGAGGATTTGTTGACAATTGAAAAATGCGTTGCGTCGCCCTTACTTGGGCAGTGGGTCACTTTGTCTGTTCGGTCAAGGAATGCCATCGCTATGTCAGCGCGAGGGAAATAAATCACTGGTTCCTTGTCGCCCTCTACCAGCTCTAGCGCATCGGTCGTTTCGCCCAGTATTGCTCCACCGGAACGCACGCTCCACTTTCCCGGTGCCTTGCGGATTGTAATGTGCTTGGCCATATCTGCTCCTTCCCTCGTTTCTTCTGGGGTTCTCCCTGCCCAGTATATGTGTCACTTCTGTGTCAAATAGTTGCGGTTGCGGCATCCAACCACAGTTGTGCGTCACCTCCCAGCCTTGGGCGAATTTTTTTTGCTACGTCACTGTGATAATTATTGAGCCACGCGCGTTCATCGCCCGACAACATATCGGCAACGATCAAACGACGGTCGATTGGCACGTATGTCAAGGTGCGCCAGTTCAGCATCGCACGCTCAACGTCGCCTCCGGGCAGGGTAGGAGCCTTTTCCACAACAACCAAGTTTTCAAGACGAATGCCAAATGCGCATTCGCGGTAATACCCCGGTTCATTTGATAGGATCATTCCCGGTTCCAATGGCACGTGGCTGATCCGGGACAGGCGTTGCGGGCCCTCATGCACACTCAGGTAAGTTCCAACGCCATGACCTACGCCGTGGTTAAAGTCCTGACCAGCGAGCCAAAGAGGCATCCGTGCGATACATTCGATATCCCGCCCTGCCAACCCAACGGGCCAGCGTAACATTGACATTGCGACCATGCCCTTCAGAACGCGAGTAAAACAGGTTTTCTCCTCGTGACCGACGTCGCCGATTGCGATTGTGCGGGTAATATCCGTAGTGCCGTCGAGATATTGACCACCGCTGTCGAGCACTAACAGGTGACCATCTTCGAGGCGACTGTCTGTATCCTCAGTTACCCGGTAGTGCATGATAGCTCCGTTCGGACCCGTGCCAGCAATCGTGTCGAACGAGATGTCTTGCAGAGCATTGTCGTGGCGGCGACTTCCCTCCAACCGGGTGACCACCTGTGTCTCTGTTATGCTGCCGGGCGGTTGCGCGTCCAGCCAGCACAGCAACTCGACCACTGCCGCAGCATCGCGTAAGTGTGCTTCTGCCGTTCCTTCGATCTCGGCTTCGTTCTTTCGCGCCTTTGGAAGAACGCATGGGTCGCCGCCGTCCACCATCCGATCTCCCAGAATATCTCCAACGATCTGAGGCACTGTTCCCGGATCAACTTGCACGTTACCCGTCAGTGAACCAACTGCATCAAGGAAAGTGTCCGGCTCGTGAAGATGAATGCGGGGAGCCAATGCTCCGTCGAGATTATTGAGTTTTTTTGGTGCCATAAACAGATCGACATGTCCGTCTGCGCGTAGAATAGCAAATCCATGCGCAACAGGGTTGTAGGCAATGTCTGCGCCACGGATGTTCAACAGCCACATAATCGAGTCCGGCAGAGTTATAATGGCCGCGACATTCCCTGCTTTTTGAAGGCTTGATGCCAGCCGGGAAATTTTGCTTTCCGAGGTTTCGCCAGCAAACTCGATGGGATGAGACTTAACTGGCTGCATCGGTGGCGCCGGCTGACCCTTCCAGATGCGATCCACCAAATTGCTGCAGCGAACCAGTTCAATGCCTGTGCCATCCAGCTCTTTCTGTGCGCCCGAGATTTGGCCGACCGAGTGCAGCCACGGGTCGAATCCTACTTTACCACCATCAGGTAAATGTTGTTTCAGCCAAGCACTCAGGCTGACCTCGGGCCAAGGCACAGGTGTGAAATCGCCCGCTACCTGCGCTTTGACCTGTGTTCGATAACGCCCGTCGACAAAAACCCCGGCGACCTTGGATAAAACAGCACAAAATCCAGCAGATCCGGTGAACCCTGTTAACCACGCAAGACGCTCGTCCCTTGGCGCAACGTATTCGCCTTGATGGGCATCTGCGCGTGGGACCAGAAAACCGTCAAGCCCCTCATTCGAAATCTCGTCCCGCAATGCAGCCAGCCGTGGGGGGCCTTGGTCAGGTCGCGCGGTCGCCGCAAATGACTGAAACATTGGGGGTCTCCTTTAAATCTAATGTGTTGGAAACTGAGGGGTACTCGGCAAAAAGTCCAGATTGAGATACTGACATGCATCAAAATTTGGGCGTATTTGACTGCCAAATATAAGCGCCTGACCCATGTTAGGTAAGCTCGCGGTCATCTTTCTTTCTTGTGCCAACAGATCGTTCGCATGTAGTCGCGCAACCAGTTAAAAAGGCAGCAAAACTAAGGAAAATAAGTCACAGGCAAGAAAGATTCAACTCGCCCGTTTCATCCCCATGACACGTGCTCGAGCACGCGGGTCGCTGTCGAAAAGTGCAGCCAGCTGTTCGGTCATGGCCCCTGCAAGTTGTTCGACATCGGTGATCGTGACGGCGCGGTCATAATATCGCGTCACGTCATGGCCGATGCCGATGGCCAGCAATTCCACCATTTGGCGTTTTTCCACCATGGCGATCACGTCCCGCAGGTGCTTCTCCAGATAATTTGCCGGGTTGACACTGAGGGTAGAGTCATCAACTGGGGCACCATCAGAGATCACCATCAGAATTTTCCGTGCTTCACGACGTGCCAGCATTCGCCGATGCGCCCATTCCAGTGCCTCACCGTCGATGTTTTCCTTTAGCAGGCCTTCCTTCATCATCAGGCCAAGGTTGGGTCGTGCCCGCCTCCAAGGTGCATCAGCACCTTTGTAGATAATGTGGCGGAGGTCGTTCAAACGTCCGGGCTGTTGCGGGCGGCCGTCATTCAACCAAGCTTCCCGCGCCTGTCCACCTTTCCAGGCGCGTGTGGTAAATCCCAAAATCTCAACTTTTACGTTGCACCGTTCCAGTGTCCGCGCCAGAACGTCGGCGCAAATTGCAGCGATCGAGATCGGACGGCCACGCATCGAACCCGAATTGTCCAAAAGCAACGTTACGACTGTATCGCGGAATTCGGTATCTTTCTCGACCTTGAAGCTTAGCGGCGTGGTCGGGTTTGCAACAACACGGGCTAGGCGGCCAGCGTCCAGAATACCTTCTTCGCGGTCGAATTCCCAGCTGCGGTTCTGCTGAGCCTGCAAGCGGCGTTGCAACTTGTTCGCCAACCGGCTGACGGCTCCCTTAAGCGGCTCAAGCTGTTGGTCAAGATAAGCCCTTAACCGCTCTAGCTCGGCAGGTTCTGCCAAATCTTCAGCAGCGATTTCTTCGTCATAGGTATTCAGATAAACCTTGTAGTCCGGATCAGCTTCGGAAGCCGGTGGTGGAGCAGGCGGTTCCAACGGTGCTTCACCGTCGGGCATCTCGGCTTCCTCTCCCATTTCATCCTCGGCCATCTCATCCATCGAGACCTGAGCCTGAGACTGATCTTGCTGCTCTTCCTGCGTCTGTTCTGGATTTGCGTCGGCGTCTTGTTCGTCCTGATCATCTTGACCGGTGCTGTCTGGATCAGGTTGCTCTTCAGCATCATCTTCAGCCTGGTCTTCCTGCTCGTCATCCAATTCATCGGGGTCTTCGCCCAATTGGTCGCCATAACCCAGATCTTTGATCATCTGCCGTGCGAACTTCGCGAATTCGGTCTGATCCGAGAGAATGTCCTGCAAGTTGTCCAAAGTGCCGCCGGCTTGTTCTTCGATAAAGCCGCGCCACAGGTTCATTATGTTTTCTGCCGCAGGAGGCAAATCGCGCCCTGTTGCGAGATGCCTGATCAGATACCCCGCAGCAACCGACAGTGGTGCGTCGGCTGGCTGCTTGCATTGGTCATAACCTCGACGGATCGCTTCGTTGCCGATTTTGACGTCGATATTCGACGCCGTACCGGGCATATCGCGGGCGCCCATAGCCTCGCACCTGGCAACTTCCATTGCCTCGTACAAATCACGGGCCATGTCACCCGGAGGCGCATAGCGAGCATGGGTCGCGTCGTCGTGGTACTTACGCTGCAATGCAAGGGCGTCGGCGGTTCCTCGGGCCAACAACACCTCTTCGCGCGTCATTCGGCGGCTAACCTGGGGCAGGCGCATCGACTCGCCCGACATGCCAGACGGGTCAACCGTATATGTGACTGAAAGCTCGGGATCATCGGCCATGACCTTGGTGGCTTCGGCCAACGCTCTCTTGAAAGGATCGGCAGGGTTGTCGTTCGGTTTGCTCATATATCGGCCCCTGCTTCTTTCATCGTTGTTTCGTCGGTCGCCAAACGCGTTAGTACATCGACATGTACATCAAGCGCATCAATCACCTTATATCCGGGTTTTTGACCATCAAATGCGAGATTCAAATCTGTTCCTGCTAATACAATCGCATCAGCTCCGAGATCATCCACCATTCGACGACCAGCGTCCAAAAACAGCTCGCGATTCTGATCTGAGCAGCGACCCTCAACAGCCATATCCTGATAGATCTGTCCCAAAGTCTCAATCTCGTCGTCAAAAGTCACAGCACGCGTTTGTTGGAGCTGGCCATAAAGTTTGGTCTGCATCACGACACGAGTACCTAAAAGCCCCACAGTGTCATAACCCTTTGAGGCAAAGTAACCGTCCAAAGGTTTCACGGCTGAGATCATCGGCAACGATGAGCGTTTGACGGTTTCATCATAGCAAAAATGTCCTCCCAGCGAGGTAATTGCAACGCAGTCAGCTCCTGCAGCCTTGAGTCGGTTTATAAGCTCCGAATAGACTTTGGCCTGATTGACTTTCTCATCAGCCAAATTGTTTCGGATCAATTCTTGAACGTCCGCATGCACAATGGTCAAATCCAGTGATCGACCTCGCAAAGCCACCGCAGTACTCAGCCGTTGATAGTACACTACTGTCGCTGCAACTCCAATTCCGCCGATTAAGCCAATATGCACGGCGGCCTCCTGTTACCCCAAGCTCGCGCTGGCCGCGCTTTCCGGCAGCTCTTCATCAAAGCATCGCTGATAGAACTCTGCCACGGTTTGGCGTTCCAGTTCGTCACATTTGTTCAGAAAGGACAGACGGAAGGCGTAGCCCACGTTGCGAAAGATTTCGGCGTTTTGCGCCCAATTAATGACCGTACGGGGGCTCATAACCGTCGACAGGTCGCCGTTCATGAATGCAGTTCGCGTCAAATCAGCGACTGTGACCATCTGGCTAACAGTTTTTCGGCCCTTTTCGGTATTATAGTTTGGTGCTTTGGAAAGCACGATCATCGTCTCGGCGTCGTGACTGAGATAGTTCAAGGTCGAGACCAACGACCAACGGTCCATCTGAGCTTGGTTGATTTGCTGTGTGCCGTGATACAGGCCGGTGGTGTCGCCCAAGCCCACCGTGTTTGCTGTGGCGAACAGGCGGAAGTTCGGGTTCGGCGTAATGATTTCATTCTGATCAAGAAGGGTAAGCTTCCCATCATGCTCCAACACGCGCTGGATCACGAACATTACATCGGCGCGCCCTGCATCGTATTCATCAAAGACAATCGCCACTGGATTGCGTAAGGCCCAAGGCAGAATACCTTCATGGAATTCAGTGACCTGTTTGCCATCGCGTAGCTTGATCGCGTCTTTACCGATTAGGTCGATACGGCTGATATGACTGTCCAGGTTCACACGAACTGCAGGCCAGTTCAAACGCGCGGCCACTTGTTCAATGTGGGTCGACTTACCAGTGCCATGGTAACCTTGGATCATCACCCTGCGATTGTGCGCAAAGCCAGCCAGAATCGCCAATGTGGTTTCAGGATCGAATTTATAGGTATGGTCAATGACGGGCACGCGGTCGCTTGCTTCTGCGAATCCTTTGACAGTCATATCGCTGTCAATACCAAACACCTCACGGACCGAGATATCTTCGGTCGGTTTTGCGTTGATGTCGATCGATCCGTCAGCCATGCGCCTAGTCCTTATCCTTTGGCCCGTTCAGGGAGTTTGAACCTGTGTGTGGTGCAACATATTGCGGGGAAGGGCAAGGGAAAGCGGCGCATTCGACATAGTGACTGTAAGCTGACCTGATCCACGAGTTACGTCGTTTGGGTCGATTGCTCTTGAACACCTGTTAAAATTGCTCTCTTTGCCGCCATGCAACTTAAACGGGAATTTTCTGTGTACTCTATGCGTTTAACAAAAGCGGCCTTACAAAGGATTTCTTTCGACTCCAACGCTCTTTTTTGGTGCGCATTGATTATTGTTGCGACCTCGCTGAGGCTTTTTCATTTGGGAAGTGAAAGCTTGTGGAATGATGAGCTTGCCAGCTGGGCGTTCAGTAAAGTTGACTCCTTGGGCCAAGTTATTGAGTTGACAAAAAGAGACGTCCACCCTCCGGGTTATCAAGTTTTTCTTTATTTTTGGATCAAACTTGCTGGCGACACCGAGATCGCGTTACGGTTGCCAGCTGCAATTGCTGGTGTGTGGGCCGTAGCGTTTTTGCTATTGTTGGGTCGGCGCCTTTACACACCACAGGTCCCCGGGCTTTCGGCATTATTGCTCGCAGTTTCATGGACCCCGATATACTACTCACAAGAAGGCCGGGCCTACAGCCTTTTGATGCTAGGCGCGATTGCGACAAGCTATTACTGGGTGAAAGTATTTTTTGAAACACGCTACTGCGGTCAAAAAGTACGGCCATACGATGTTGTATGTCTCGCCGTGTGGTCCGTTGCAATGGTCTACCTGCATTACTTTGGCGTTTTACTTTTTGGTATACAGGTTTTAGGAGCCTTTTTTATCGGATGGAGACACAGAGAGTTACAACTTTCTGCTTTTGCTTTATCGCTGGTGGTTTTGATATCTTTCGCTCCCTGGGTTCCAGTAATGCTATCGCATAGCGGCAAGGAAATGTCGCATCTTGCCGCGCCGAATTCCTGGGCGGCATTGCAAGATTTTATGAAATTTGCCTTTGATCGGACAAATGCTTTCTCTGTGATACCTGTACTGGCAATTCTGTCTTTTCCAGTATTGTTGTGGACGCAGAAAACACCAGAAGGTCCAGAAGTTTCTGAATTTGTAGCGAAGTACCGGAACTTACTCCTAGTGCTTTGGTTTGTTTTACCATTTCTTATGGCGTTGGTGATTTCTCATTTGATAACGCCAGTCTGGCATAAGCGAAATCTGATAATAGTCGTTCCACCAATCTATTTAATGGTTGCAGCTTCCATTTGGTCGCTTCCCAAACGATCAGTCACCACTGTCCTATCTGTTTTGGTTCTGCTTTCAGTATTCTACAGCGTCGGATTCAAAGGTGGGTATTACAGCAAGACAAAAAAGACGCAATTTAGAGAAGCCATTGAATTTGTTTGTGAAAGATACAAGAGAGAGCCAGTGCTTTTTTATGCGTTGGAGGCACGCTATCTGGAATACTACGACGATGAATGTGATTTGGCAGAAAAGTTGGTTGGGCCATTCGGATCTGCTGGAGACGTTCAAAACGTCGAGCAATTGCTCAGTGAAATGGATGTTGAACGGTTTTGGTACATAAGCGCGCACAGAAAGCCTAACCCAGTGTTTCTGCAATACTTGAGCGATAATTTTGATGAGATAGAGGCAATAGAACATCGTGGGACCCGCAGCATTCTGATGCAGCGAAGAAAGTCTATGGGTGTTTCTGCAATATCATCCGGTGATCAGAACGGTTTTGGATTTTCCAATTAAAAAATTACTCTGATGGCTGAACAGCCAAGAGATACCGCAGTTTAGTCGTGAACGGAAAAGCAGGTTTGTTGTAGTGAGGCTTTGAATCCTCTGGTGGTACTTTGGAATTGGTGTGGCCAATGAAAACCGCCACGTTCGCGTCAAAGCAACTTGCCAAGCGGAAAATTACTTCGGAAAAGTAACTGTTTAGGATATATCTGACGTCCGAAAAAAGCCACCGGCCGAGGTGATGCTTTGAAGGGTGTCCAACCTCAACAATACCTATTCTAAAAGCTCTTATCGCGCTTGAAATATTGCGCCAACCGTAGCCAGCGGTCCGATTTTTCAATGAATGGGAACAGATAAGTGATGGAGTTGCAGGCAAACCGACGGGGTCTTCTGATCGACTCATGAAGTTTGCCATGTCGCTTTTTTGTAACAGGAAAGGCAGTCAAGAATTCCAATCGAATGGATTTTCTTCAACGAGAATTAAAATTCATAAAATAATATATCTTATAGAATTGCGCACCCTATCGCGTAAGGTGTTGGTGCAGGCATTTTGCAAAGAATCTGGGTGAAGAGTACATGAAAGCCAAAGTCATGAGCGGTGTCTCAACCCAGTCTTACGCTGGGTTTGTCAACTTAATTTTGCCGAATGCTAAAAGGGTTAGCTGATGCCGTTTGACGCAACGCTACATACTGTGAACACCACTGGTGGCGGAGATCTGGTTGTACAAGGCTCGACTACGCCCGCGATTATCTCCGGTCTGACTGTGTCGTTTGATGGGGGCGTAACTTTCCAGCCTTATACGTATTTGGGGCAAGGCAACTACCGCGGATCAGGCGAATCCGGTGAATTCATTCAGGTAGGTGGTCAAATCTATGCTTGGGATACTGACAATCCCACAGGCCCAATGACCACGGGTAACTGGCAAATTGGTGAAACTGAACTTGATCCAACGGACCCACCCTGTTTTGTAGCAGGAACTTTGATCGAGACGGAGTCAGGCCCACGTGCGGTCGAAGATTTGGTCGTTGGTGACAGGGTCTGCGTTTCAAACGATGAAACTTTGCCGATTGTTTGGGTCGGGAAGAAAACCCTTAACGCAGATGTTCTACGCGCAAATCCGAAATTCAGGCCTGTTCACATTCGGCGTGATGCGCTCGGACCAGGACTTCCTAACAGGGATTTATGTGTATCGCCACAGCACAGGATCGTGCTGGATGGCTGGCGGGCCGAACTTTTGTTTGGTGAGCCGATGGTTTTTTCAGCCGCGGTTCATTTGGTCAATGACAATACGATCCGGCAGGTGCAGCCGGTTGCACCGGTGGAATACTATCATATCGCATGCCCGCGGCACGCGATATTAAGATCTCATGGTTTAAAGAGCGAGAGTCTGTTTTTAGGTGGCAGGGCCTTAAATTCTTTTGACCGTCGTGACATCGAAGAATTACGAGCGCTGTTTCCAGAGCTAATTAGGCAAGAGACTGGTGCGCAACGTACTCGGCTACGCTGTCTCAAGCGCCCTGAGGTTATAGCCCTTCAAGGCATGCTCCCTCACTAAAGCAGATTACTTAAAGTTGCGGCTGTCCTTAATTTGATCCCAAGCCCAAACAACTTCTTGTAATTGTTCTTCCTGCGATCGATCGCCGCCGTTCATATCTGGATGCAGAACTTTGATTAGCTTTTTATAGGCTTTGCGGACTTCGGCTTTGGTCCAGCTGTCGTTTGCGTCCAGTATCTCTATTGCACGGCGTTCGGTTGGGGGCAGCCGGCGGCCGCCTCCACCGGCGGTACGCCCAGGATTTTTTGTCGCATTTGCACCTAAAACCTGATGCGGGTCTTCAATGCCCAACCGGGCCCAAGCGCGTGCTTCGGGGTCTCCCATTGGCTTGGTTTCGCGCTCCCACACTTTGTCCTTTGATCGCTGAGCATTCAACTCAGCCTCGGTTGTGCCGTCAAAGAAGTTCCACTTTTGGTTATATTCACGCACATGCTGTTGGCAGAACCAATAGAAATCATCCAGAACATCCGGCGCCTTGGGTGCACGAAACTTTCCCGCCTCTTCGCATCCCTCGTGATCGCAGATTCGGGTTGAAGTCTCGGACGCACCCGACATGCCCCGACGCCCGCGCGGTTTCTTTTTCTTAGCGCTGGATACGGACATATCGAATCCAAACGGGTCTGATTTTTCCATTGGCCTGCTCCTGAGAACGCGTCTTTTCGACTCGGAGGCAGCAGTTTAACGTAAGGGCCAGAGAGTAGAAGAGGGAAGCGGCAAAATTTTTTGCTGCCAAGCAAAAAAATGAGCATTACTGACGAAATTCGCGCTCGCTTACAGGCGACTTTTGACCCAAGCGAGCTGGATGTGATCGATGACAGTGAAAGCCACAGAGGCCACGCAGGGTTTCGAGAAGGTGGCGAGAGCCATTTCAATGTCCGCATTCGCTCTGAGGCGTTTCAAGGTCAATCACGTGTCGCCCGTCATCGAGCCGTACACGCCGCGCTCGGGGACGTGGTTCCGCGCATTCATGCGCTGGCCTTGGACATCGATGTTTGAGAGGCTGGGTGAGAAACTCAATCGGAAAGGCGACGAACTGCATTAATCCAGTCGCTTGTACATAAAAGTTGTTGGTTCCAGCCTGTCGTCAAATGGATTTCGGCAATAATCCGGCACTTCTCCGGCGATTTCAAATCCCATGGTCTGGTAAAGCATGCGCGAAGGATCTGAACTGCGCGTGTCGAGAACCAACAGGGTTCTTTTCAATTCGGATGCTCGCTTTATCAGTGCCGTCATTAATGACCGCCCCACTCCTCTACGTCTTGCGTTGGGATTCACCAACAATTTGGCCACATCTGCGCGGTGTGTTTGATTAGGCATTCCGGCCGGGATCAACTGTACCGTGCCGACGATTCCGCCGCCATCATAGGCAACAAAAAGATCCAGCGATTTTCTCACTAGGCCAGGTCGAACAGTGGCTTCCCAATATGTTCTGGCGTCATCCTGTGAAAACGGTAGAACGAACCCAATGCTTGCTCCGGTATGAACACACCCGTGCAGAATTTCAGTCAGATCATCCAACGCGGCGTCGAAAGACTTTTCAAAGAGCTGTGTAATCATATCAATACCATCATGTATCTAGCGCCTCTGGAGGCGTTTGTTTCAAACTTCGTCGGGCCGGACAGGTGGTAGCGCAGACAATCTCCGGCACCGAGTTCATGGGCGATGCCATCAACATTCAAAATCAAGAATCCATCCAGAACTATCAGATGGTGCTCTTGCCCTGGTTTCGGAGGTGCATCGTAAGCAATAACCGTTTCGGGTGGTAAGTGACATTCCAGAACCTCGCCGCTTAGCCCAGTTGCTGGCGGCGAAACCGACTTGCGGGTGAACCCCGTCTCGGGGTCTCGCCATTCAGGCTGCTTGTCAAAAGGCACGCGCGGGGCAAAGCTGTCTTCAACCATCATTAGCAATCGGGACATTGGCAGTTCAAATACTGCGCACAGTCTTCCCAGAGTTTCAGCGGTCGGACTGACATCGCCCTTTTCCATGCGCGACAATGTAGCTCGGCTGATATCGCTAAGTGCGGCGAGTTGCTCGAGTGACCAGCCACGTGATTTGCGTAATTCGCCAAGCCGTGAGGCCAATCTATTAGAAAGTGAATCTTGCATATCTCAATAATGGGAATCATGTTCGTATTTGAGATTATTGATTAAAAATAATAAATATACAACAAAAAAGGGTGCAGAAAACTGCACCCTAATAGTACTGATAACTACTTTTGGTTCATTTCCAACCAACTTCGTTGAAAATCTTCTGAGCTTCGGGGATGTTCTTTGCAACATCTGACAAGCTTACTTCATCAGCTTTGAACTCGCCCATTTGTTTGACTGAGTCCGCAAGTTCAACGCTCGCGACGGCCGGAAATTCATCATTCCCAGCCGAAAAGTATTGCTGTGCCTGATCACTTGCGAGGTATTCCAGAAAAAGGACCGCATTATCTTTATTCGGAGCATTTGCAGCCACACCTGCGCCGGACAAATTCATGTGCGCGCCATAGCTGTCCTGATTTGGAAACACGAAGCCGATCATATCGCGATCAGCTGATAGCCCCTTAACGTCTTTGCGGATCGCGCGCGCGAAATAGTAAGTATTCGACACTGCAATTTCGCATTCGCCCGAGACTATGCCACGCAACTGATCGGTGTCTCCGCCTTGCGGTTTACGTGCCATGTTGGCAACAATGCCTTCGGCCCAGGATTTTGCAGCCTCTTGTCCTTCATGCGTAATTATCGAAGCAAGCAGCGTCTGGTTGTACGTGTTGCTGGAGGACCTAATGCAGACCAGCCCCTTGTATTCTGGTTTCGCCAGATCGGCATATGTGGTCGGGGGGTTCGACACGTTTTCTTTGTCAAAGAAAATGATACGGCCGCGTTGAGAAAATCCGAACCACTGGTTGTCGTTGTCCTGTAGATTTGCAGGGATGCGGTCTTCCAGAACCGAACTTTCAACGGATTGTAGAACGCCAGCATTCTTGGCCCGTTCCAACCGTGATGTGTCCACAGTCAACAATATATCAGCAGGCGAGTTTGCTCCTTCGGCCTCCATCCGGGCGATCAGTTCATCTGCCTTGCCTTCTATACGGTTGATAGTGACTCCTGTGGCCTCTTCAAAGTCTGTGTAGAGACGTTCGTCGGTGTCGTAGTGGCGCGACGAATACAGGTTTAATTCGCCCTCGGCAAAGGCTGAGGCAGCGATCAAAGTCACCAAAGTTGCCGCGGCGCAGGTTGAGGATTTCAGCATAATCTATCCCGATATTGAAAGGTGTCACGGGCAATAACCCGACTGATTTAGTCAATTAAACGATTCTGGGTGGGATGCAAGTAATTCTGACAAAAATACTAAGTCAAAGACCCAAGCCTATTTTTGCGGCTTGGCGGAAGAAATCTACCACCTCAAGCATGAGCTGAGAAATCAGAAACGCCCTCGGCTAGCCATGCGCCGAGGGCCTTACAAGCATCGGGAACTTTAAGCCATAACCCTAAATGCGGAGCGAATAGCGGCTCTCATAGCTTCCCGAGTTTCGGTTTCTTGTAAGTCCGGCCCGGCCATCACCAACTTGGAGCCGGGCGTAGTTGGAAGGCCTAACTTGTTGTTCACAACCGACAGGCCCGAGTGAAGCGATGACCGACCCAGCATCCCAACTGCAATTCCAGCTTCCACTGCAGCAATGACACCCGACACACTTTGGCTGGAATATACAACGCGGTAGGGCTTTCCCCGGCTGTTCAGAGAGTTGATCGCTGAGTCGCGCCACCAACAGGCGTGGTCAAACAAGGCAACCGGCAAGTTTTCTTCGGTTTGGAAATCGCGGGCTGCTGACGCCACCCAGCATGTAGGATCTTCAAAAAGAATCTCTTCGTGGTTACCCGGCTGTTCCACTTCATAAATCGCGAGGTCGAACAAACCCTTTTCAAGTGCCTCTGGGAAACCAGTACTTAAGGCACAGGTCACCTCTAACTCGACCCTTGGGTGTAAGCGGCTGAACGCGGCGATGATCTCCGAAAGTTTTGCTCTGCCATGGTCATCAGGGATCGCCAGTCGCAATTTGCCTGCAATGGTATTTTGGGACATGTCCTGCAAGGCTGCGTCCAGACGCGCGGTTACTTCCTGCGCAACGGGTAACAATCGATGGCCCGTGTCGCTTAGAACAATACCGCGACCATGTCTTTCAAAAACAGGTTGCCCGAGAATGGTTTCGAGCCGCTTGACCTGAAGAGAAGTGGCGGATTGGGATCTGTGAATCCGCACCGCGCCCTCTGTAACGCTGCCAGACTCTGCCACTGCAATGAAGGTGCGAAGCAGATCGCTGTCCAAGTTTTGCATTCGAAATTCCTATAGGAGAGATTTATACTATTTGTTTCACCAATGTCAGATCAACCACTAGGTTTCAAGGTCAGAGGAGTATCCCATGACCGATCAGACAGTTATCAGCCAACGATCAGGCAGGAAGTTTTTGATATGGAGCTTGTGCCTATTGGCGACGATTGGTGCTGGTTTTGCTTGGCCCGAACATGCCGTGAGCGTCGTCAAGTTCGTAATCTGGGGATTGCTAGCAGTCGCCCCAATCGTCATTCCTGGCATATTCGTTGCGGCTTGGATCATTGCCAGCGGCGCGGATGCGCACATTGCAGGCGCTTTCGAGGGAAGAACCCTGAAGACAGTTGTTGCAGCTTCGTTTATCGGAGCTATCACGCCGGTTTGTGGTGTTACCGTCTTGCCGCTTATGGCCGGGTTGTTAGCTGCAGGTGTTCCGCTTGCACCAATCATGGCGTTTTGGTTGTCATCTCCGATCACTGATCCAGCCATGCTTGCAACGACAGCCGCAACCCTTGGCTTTAGTTTTGCTGTCGGCAAAACAGTGGCTGCTTTTGGGTTGGGTTTATTCGGTGGTGCAGTGACCGGATTGTTCGCCCAGACGTCTTGGGCGCTGAATGCTTTGCGGGATAATGGTTTGGCACGCCAACTTAGCGTCGGCAGATGTGGCGACGATACAACTTTCGACCCCTGGATCTGGAATACCGAAGCGCGTCGACGGTCCTTCGCCGCTCAATTCTGGGCCACATCCCGACTTATCCTGATCTGCTTAGTTCCGGCATTCGCCGCCGAGTATGCATTGAACGCCGCTTTAACCCCCGGAGTTTTAGCTGCTTACGTCGGAGAGGATCAATGGTGGGCTGTACCTGCCGCAGTGTTTGTCGGCGCGCCAGCTTATATCGATGGATATGCGGCTTTGCCGCTCACGCGTGGATTGATTGAAAACGGGATGTCCGAAGGCGCGGCAATGGCCTTTTTGATCTCAGGTGGTGTCGTGAGTATCTGGGGCGCAATGGCTATCGCCCCTGTGCTAAAGTTGAAACCGTTTCTTTTATACCTGCTGCTTGCGGTTCTGGGCTCTGTCGCAGCAGGATATTTATTTGGATGGATGGTCTGAATTCATTTTGATACGGCAGCCAATCGTTCAAGGAAGACTGCGTAATCAGATCCTCAATGTTCGTTGGCCAGAACAAAAAAAACCGCGCTTGGATGCGCGGTTTTTTGTTCTGTGATTTGTTCTCAGCCTTGGCGCGCTTTGAACTTACGCTGCGTCTTGTTGATCACGTAGACGCGGCCTTTGCGACGCACAACCCGGCAGTCACGGTGCCGATTCTTGAGCGAGCGGAGCGAGTTCTTGACCTTCATGGCCTGTCTCCAATCTGCGGCGCCTTCATCAAGGACGTGGCCAGCGCCTGGGTTAGCGGGTGTCCCGAGTCAGACCCGAAACAGTGAACACAATGGTGGGCGGTACAAGGATCGAACTTGTGACCCCTTCGATGTCAACGAAGTGCTCTACCGCTGAGCTAACCGCCCACGAACCATAGCGAGACTGCCCCATAACGAAATGGGGCGCGGAACCCCGCGCCGGTAGCGGGGTCTATAAAAGGAGTCGTTAGGGGGATCAAGGGGTTTGGAAGAACTATTTTCCGGTCTATGTTCAACGCGAAGAAGGAGAGACTATGCCGACCGAAGCTTACAATTTGGTTATGCCGGAGAAACTGAGTTCATGCGCAGTTTTTGCATCCCCGCATAGTGGTCGGGACTATCCTGCGGCGTTTCTGGACCGCTCGGTTCTGAATTATAAAACGATTCGATCGTCAGAAGATGCGTTTGTTGATCAACTGTTCGACAGCGCCCCCCGGCATGGTGCACCGTTTCTTACGGCTGCAATGCCACGCGCTTATCTGGATTTGAACAGAAATGCGGACGAGCTGGACCCGGCTTTGATACAAGGGGCCCGGAGGCAGGGGCACAATCCCCGGGTCGCATCGGGTCTGGGCGTGATTCCCCGCGTGGTTGCCAACGGTCGTGTGATTTACAATGGAAAAATCACTATGGATGAGGCGCGTTTGCGCATCGATAATTATTGGCGACCGTATCATGCGTGTCTCAAATCTCTGCTATCAGAGGCGCATCAAAAATTTGGGCAAGCCATACTTATCGACTGTCATTCAATGCCGCATGAAGCCGTAGCAATTTCAGGTACAGGGCAGTCCAAACGACCCGAGATTGTTCTGGGGGATCGGTTTGGAGCCTCGGCGTCGGGGGCAATCGTGGACCAGATCGAGTCCGCTTTTGCGTCCGCCGGATTGAATGTTGCGCGAAACACACCTTTTGCCGGAGCCTATGTGACTCAGACCTACGGGCGCCCGGGGCGACACCAGCACGCGATTCAGGTCGAAATTGATCGTTCATTGTACATGGATGAGGAACGGATCGAGCCTAACCAAAACTTTCACGCGTTCCGAACTTTAATGGATTTAGTAATTTCTGAAATTGCCAGTATCGGTTCAGAACCTGCGCGGTTGGCCGCAGAATAATTTTCAACGTAACGCGCGGCCTTTTACAATAGCATCAGTGCCGAACCTTTTTCGGATTTCATCGGTTGCTCGTTCGGCCTGCGATCTGCGGGCCGCGCCAGGGTCAAGCAAATCGCCTGAAATGTCTGCCTGATCCTCAGGGCACAGATCAGAAAGGCCACAACCCAATAAACGATACGGGCCTTGGTCACCAACTTGATCAAACAAGCCGCGCGCAGTTCGATAAATGCGATCTGCAATTTGCGTTGGATCGCGCAATGAAACACGCCGCGTTATCAGCTTGTGGTTTGCTTGCTTTAGTTTCAATGTCACCACACGCCCTGCCAATCCTTTGGCCTTAGCCCTGTCAGCAACCTTTTCAGACATACGCCATATATGACCGTCCAAAATTTCGATACTGGCCGTGTCTTCAAAAAACGTCGTCTCATTACTGATGGATTTCATTAGTTCGTGGGCCGAGACACGGCGCTTATCTTGACCGCGAGCCAAATGCCATAAACGGTATCCCATGGACCCAAACCGAGCTGTTAACGCTTCCTGATCCCAACGCAAAAGGTCGGAAAAGGTGCGAATTCCCACACGATCCAACGACTCTTGCGCCGCCGGACCTATGCCCCAAATCAAGCGCACGGGCTTATCGTGTAAGAAATCAGCCGTTTCAGCCTTGCCAATAATTGAGAACCCCCGGGGTTTGTCCAGATCAGACGCGACCTTTGCCAAGAACTTGTTATGTGACAGGCCAATAGATCCGGTTACTCCGAGCTCTTCTTTCATGCGTTTAACAAGTCGTGCCAACATCACCGCTGGCGGCGCCCCGTGCAGGCGCTCTGTACCGGAAAGGTCTAGAAACGCCTCGTCCAGAGACAGCGGCTCGACGAACGGTGTCAACTCATCCATCATCTTGCGGATTTCGCGGGAAACTTCGGCATAGGCTGACATTCGCGGTTTTATGACCACTGCATCTGGGCAAACTTGAAGCGCTTTGAACATGGGCATAGCAGAACGCACACCCCGAATCCGAGCCACATAGCATGCGGTCGACACCACTCCGCGTTTTCCGCCCCCGATAATAACCGGTTTGTCTGCCAGCTCCGGGTTGTCTCGTTTCTCGACCGAGGCATAAAAAGCATCGCAATCCATATGCGCAATGGATAAGTCAAATAGCTCGGGATGAGTTTTGACGCGAGGGCTGCCGCAGGAAGGGCAACGGCGTTCCTCAGCTAGTAAAGTCAGGCAATCTCGGCAAATTCCGGGCATAAAAGTCCCCACGCGGTCCACGAATGGGCAGGGCGTTTCTTATAGCACCGTTTCCGGACGATCAAAGGGCCATCGTTTGAGTTAGTCTTTGTGAAAGAAGACCCCCCGCGACTTTGCGGGGGGAGGTAACGAACCTCAGGAAGAACTGGTTCGTTGGGGGAGTGTCTCACCCCTAAATTCGCCGATAAGACTTGTTTTCGATAGAACGAAGGCGCGCGGCAATAAACTCGCTTTTTGAATGTGTGTTTTCAGGCACAGAGACGATTTGGTACAGAACCAATGAATATTGACGTAAGGTCAAGCCGTTGCAATCGAAACCTGAGGTTATTTCAGCCCGAATCCCTGGACAGTTCAGTGCCGTGTCAAGGAATTTAACTCGTTCAGAACCGCTTCGGCCGCAGATTTTGGGTCCTCTGCCTGATAGATCGGACGGCCTATAACGATGTGATCAGCGCCATCACTAATCGCAGTTGCAGGAGTGGCCACGCGTTTCTGATCTCCAAGTGATGTTCCGGCGGGTCTTACGCCGGGCGTAACGATCACGCGATTTTTGGCCTGAGGCAGTGCTCGGATCAGGGCGGCCTCTTGTGGGCTGGCAATTACGCCATCGGCGCCGGCCTCTAACGCTTTCGCCGCCCGTTCAACGACAAGCTCTCGCACGTCGCCTGGTTTGATCAGACTGGCATCCAGATCTTCGCGGTTCAGTGAAGTCAGGATTGTGACGGCGAGGATCTTCAAATCTTTTCCCGAGGTGCCTTCCTTTGCAGCACGGACAACATGAGGGTCGCCGTGAACGGTAAGGAAGTCCAAATCAAACTGTGCCAACCCGCGTACTGCGTTTTCGACTGTGTTGCCGATGTCGAACAGCTTCATGTCCAGAAAGATACGCTTGCCATGATCCTGCTTCAGTTCGTTGGCCAATGCCAATCCGCCGCCTGTCAGCATCCCCAGTCCGATTTTGTAGAATGATACACTGTCGCCCAAGCGTTCAGCCATAGCCAGCCCTTGCAGGGCATTCGGGACATCAAGGGCTACGATCAGGCGGTCATCTGACATTGCGTTCGGGCTCCTATTTGGCAAACGTCTGCGTCCTAGCTGTTTCGGGCGCTCGTGTCCATGCGTGACCAATCAAAGGAACAACTGTCCAGAACTAGCGTCTGTGTTATGTTGCGAGACATGTAAATTGGAATAAAGAAAGCAATAACATGAAAAAGCTATTGGTTCTGGGGGCGACTGTTGCTTTGACGGCCTGCGATGACTCTGCACCGAGCGATGAGGCCGTCGCAGCCCCGCCTGAGCCAACTTCAGACGACTTGATGTTGGTACGCGGCTATCGGTCGACGGACGACCAATGCCAACTGACTGGGGAAACCTCGTTTACTGTAAATTTTCTGGATGATGCAGCTGATCTTGTGTCTTGCCCTTCGGGTAGCGAAGCGGCGCAGTCGCTGGTGGCTGCGTACAACGCGCGGCAGGTGGCAGAAACCGGTGGCTACACTGTCTACACGGTGCCACGTCGCTGATTGGATCAGTACTTTGGTCCGGTGTACAAATGACCTCGGCGGATAATCACGATCGCGTTGATGGCGATAAGGGCGATACTCGTCAGTTCCAAAATCCAATTCATCCGAATGGATTGAATTTCAGTGTTCAAAAACTCATCAAAATGATGGAATCCCGCCGCGCGTATCAGGATAAAACAAATCAGAATAATCAAACCGATCAAGGCAAGGCCAACGGCCCGCAGATGCTGTCTTAGCGCCCAAAGGCTAAAGATGGCGATGTTAAAACCGGTCAACACAATGGCTACAATAAAGATGAACTGAACAGCGCGCCGTTCTTCGTACCAGCCTTGCATCTGTGATAGGCATCGGCCACCAGCCGTCAAGGCAGATTGAAGATCTAGCTGTTTGTTTATCATTAACCCAAACAATACAATGCCCAGCGTTGCCCAAAACACGCGAACAGTACCTTCAGGATGTCGAGGGCTCGCCACAAGACACAACACTGCTGTGAGGCCATAGGCGGCGACAGTCACCCATCCCAGCACGCTGGGATCACCAATGACGGGGGACCAGTCATCAGCAATGCATGCCCCAAGATTGTCGGTTACGCTCATGCTATCTTTGGATCAGTGCCGCCACTGCAGCGCTGCGACATTAATTTGCAAAAGATCATATGCTCGTATTTGCCCCATGTTTCCATCTCAACTTAGCGATCCGGGGATAATGACGAAAGAGGTCTTGATTCCCTACCGTTATTTACCAAATTGAACTTGAGGCCCATATCGACGCGTGCCGCCAAGCGGGCGCAGCTAACAGGGCGCTTGATAAAAGGAGAATGGAATGGACTTGAATAAGTTCACCGAGCGGGCACGGGGATTCGTGCAAGCAGCGCAGACAATAGCGCTGCGCGAGGGGCACCAGAGATTGGCACCCGAACATATTTTGAAAGCATTGATGGATGACGATCAGGGGCTGGCGAGCAATCTGATCACACGCGCGGGCGGCGCGCCCACGCGGGTGGTTGAGGCGCTAGACGCTGCTATGGCAAAGATCCCCCAGGTCAGTGGCGACGCAGGCCAGATTTACATGGATGGGCAAACCGCCAAAGTGTTGGACGAGGCTGAGAAAATCGCCATCAAAGCGGGTGACAGCTTTGTGCCCGTTGAACGCGTTTTGATGGCGCTTTGCATGGTGAAGTCCAAGGCGAAGGACGCGTTGGAAGCCGGTGCCGTATCTGCCCAGAAACTGAACGAGGCGATTAACGATATTCGAAAGGGACGTACCGCGGACTCGGCGTCGGCAGAGGAAGGCTATGACGCCCTCAAGAAATATGCACGCGACCTGACCGAAGCCGCAGCCGAAGGCAAGATCGACCCAATCATCGGACGCGACGAAGAAATTCGCCGCTCGATGCAGGTTCTGTCGCGCCGCACCAAAAACAACCCGGTTCTTATCGGTGAACCTGGTGTCGGTAAAACTGCGATCGCAGAAGGTATGGCCTTGCGTATCGTCAACGGTGATGTTCCTGAGTCTCTTAAGGACAAAAAGTTGCTTGCGCTCGACATGGGCGCGTTGATCGCTGGCGCGAAATACCGCGGTGAGTTTGAAGAACGCCTAAAGGCAGTTCTGACTGAAGTGACCGAGGCGGCGGGTGAGATTATCCTGTTCATCGACGAAATGCACACTTTGGTGGGCGCCGGGAAATCCGACGGCGCGATGGATGCCGCCAACCTGATTAAGCCCGCATTAGCTCGGGGTGAGTTGCACTGTATCGGCGCAACCACGCTGGATGAGTATCGGAAATACGTTGAAAAAGACGCGGCACTCGCACGTCGGTTCCAACCCGTAATGGTACAGGAGCCGACCGTCGAGGACACAATCAGCATTCTTCGTGGTATCAAGGAAAAATACGAACTGCACCACGGCGTACGCGTTTCAGACTCGGCTTTGGTTTCGGCCGCGACGCTGTCCCATCGCTATATCACGGACCGCTTCTTGCCAGACAAAGCCATCGACCTTGTTGATGAGGCAGCGTCGCGTCTGCGGATGGAGGTTGACTCCAAGCCAGAGGAACTTGACCAACTGGATAGGCAGATTCTGCAGATGCAGATCGAGGAAGAGGCGCTGAAGCTAGAAGATGACGCTGCTTCGAAGGATCGTTTGGATACTTTGCAAAAAGATCTGGCTGATCTGCAGGAACAATCCGCGGAGATGACAGCTCAGTGGCAGGCTGAACGTGACAAGCTGGCCGGTGCCCGCGATCTGAAAGAGCAGCTCGAAAAGGCGCGGGCAGATCTGGAGATTGCAAAGCGTGAAGGCAACCTCGCCAAGGCGGGTGAGCTGTCTTATGGAGTCATCCCCGAGCTTGAGAAAAAGCTGACCGAGGCAGAGAATGCCGAAAGCAACGCCATGATGGCCGAAGAAACCGTGCGTCCTGAACAGATCGCCTCGGTGGTCGAGCGCTGGACAGGTATCCCTACCTCGAAAATGCTGGAAGGCGAGCGCGAGAAGCTGCTGCGGATGGAAGATGATCTGCATTCCCGCGTGATCGGTCAGGACGCGGCGGTAACTGCTGTTGCCAACGCCGTGCGCCGCGCTCGTGCTGGTTTGAACGACGAGAACCGCCCGCTGGGTTCGTTCCTGTTCCTTGGTCCGACTGGCGTGGGCAAAACTGAACTGACCAAGGCTGTAGCGAACTTTCTATTCGACGACGACAACGCGATGGTGCGAATCGACATGTCCGAGTTCATGGAAAAGCACGCCGTCGCCCGCCTGATCGGGGCCCCTCCGGGCTATGTCGGCTATGACGAAGGCGGAGTGCTGACCGAAGCCGTGCGGCGCAGGCCATATCAGGTTGTGCTGTTTGATGAGGTGGAAAAGGCGCACCCGGATGTGTTCAACGTTCTATTGCAGGTTCTGGACGATGGGGTTCTTACCGATGGTCAAGGCCGCACTGTCGACTTTAAGCAGACGCTGATCATCCTGACGTCGAACCTTGGGTCTCAGGCACTCAGTCAGCTGCCCGAAGGCGCGGACAGTGCGCAGGCAAGGCGCGACGTGATGGATGCTGTCCGGGCGCATTTCCGGCCGGAGTTCCTGAACCGTCTGGACGAAACGATCATCTTTGACCGACTTAAGCGGGCTGATATGGATGGCATCGTCGATATCCAGATGGCACGCCTGCAGAAACGTCTGGCCGCCCGCAAGATCGAACTGGCATTGGATGATAGTGCCAAGGAATGGCTGGCCAATGAAGGGTATGATCCGGTCTTTGGCGCTCGTCCTTTGAAACGCGTTATTCAGCGCGCCTTGCAGAACCCGCTGGCAGAAGCTTTGCTGGCCGGTGAGATCAAGGATGGAGAAACCGTTCCCGTGACAGCCGGAGCAGAAGGCCTAATTATCGGTGACAGGTTGGGTACATCTGATCGCCCACGTCCCGATGATGCAGTCGTGCATTAATTTTGAAACACTTAGCATCAAGAGACCCGTCTATTAGGCGGGTCTTTTTTATGACTGCATGCTAATGATCGCGGAACTCTCGGCTTTTGCGCAAAGCTCGCAATTCTTCAGGGAACATTTTGGGGCCGGTTTTGGTTACAGGTGGTGGGGTGGAGGCCCGATCAAGTTGCGCATTCGCTTTTGAGGCCGCTATAGCCAAATCCTCGCACAGTTTCTGGTATCCCAAAACCCCTCCTGCGCACTGCAGGCTATACGTCCAGACGCCAATCAACATGATAGCGACCGACAGACCAATCAGAGACCAGACAAGCCGTACGGCCGCAGTGCCATAGATCATATTTCGAACTTCCACTGCGTCAGCCGACAAGGTCTCGGTCGTTCCTGATAGAAACAGCAATGTGATCAGGATTGCGTAAAGGGTGGTGGACCCAACATAGCTAAGAACGGTCAACCCAAAAAGTTCTCCGAACGAAGCTCTGAAGTGTCGAAAAGGCGTGTAAGTCAGACCGTCAGGGTCTCTCCCGATTGAAGCGGATGCAATAGGCACGAGCATGCTGGCGCGAAACGAGCAAGCAGACAGGAAAACTGCTACAACAACCGCAACGGCAGGGATCGCCAAAGAAGGCTCCAAGAACCTAAGCGCGACATCCTTGAATGCATCAAGTTGAAAGATTTCGGAAGACGTCAGCAATAATGGGATGGCAAGCATTAGCGCAAGAATCAATGTCATGCCTGCGCTTTGTACAGCACCGTAAATGACGGCGGGAATTACCAATGTCCGAATACGATTACTGGGTTTCACATTCATGGATTGAAGGCCAAACCTGGCGCCGAGAAGAATTGGCAGGGCGCTTGCAGAAGCAATTATCAGAAAAGCCAGAAAAATTGCCGATGTTGGGAATAGAATGCTTATCAGCAGCTCCAAAATCGTGCCGACAATTACGTAAAGCACCAACCCAATCAGCATGAAAGGCAGTGCGATAACAAGCCGCCAGAATATAGACAACGATAAAGGAATGGCTTGAGACAAGAACATCGAAATTTACTGAATACAACTTTTAGGTGTTTTTCTAATAATGAGATCCCGATAAACGTGCCAGTTGTTTTGAATGGCATGCATCAGAGCGACCAAGTTATGTGTTTTTTGGGAGCCGGTTTTCCGTTCTGACGCAATCGGAAGCCTTATTTGGACCCGAAAAATAGGCTTTACGTTACAATCTCGTCTCTCAATCGTTATGAGTGTTGTCTTTGCCCTGTGCTAAGAGGGGATTAACTCATGTCGTAATTGGGTTGTTCAAGGAGGCCTGAATGGCGCATCGCTGGTCTAACAAACTTACACATGCCGACGTTACACCGCGGGCGGCTTTTCTGAACCGACGGCAGGTAATCGCTGGGCTGGGAGGTTTGGGATTAACGGGTTTGGCAAAGCCCGGCGCGGCTCAAGAAGGGTTGGAGCCGAATACTTGGGAAGAAATCACATCCTATAATAATTTCTATGAATTTGGGACGCGCAAAGATGACCCAGCCAAATATGCGGGTGCGTTGACGACTGAACCCTGGGCTATCGAAATCGACGGGATGGTGGAACGTCCCGGCGAATATGACTTTAAAGATGTGATGGCCGAAATGACGGTTGAAGAGCGAATCTACAGATTTCGTTGTGTTGAAGCGTGGTCAATGGTCATTCCCTGGAATGGGTTCGAACTGGCCGATCTTTTGAACATGGCAGGCGTTCAGGAAGGAGCAAAATACGTGGCGTTCGAAACCGCGTTGCGTCCCGACGAAATGCCAGGTGTTCAATTCCCAGTATTGGATTGGCCCTATCGTGAAGGGTTGAGGCTGGACGAAGCGATGCACCCTCTGACGATAATAGCCACAGGTATATACGACCGTCCGATCCCAAATCAAAACGGCGCACCGTTGAGGTTAGTGGTACCGTGGAAATATGGCTTCAAATCGATAAAGTCGATTGTTCGTATTACCCTGACGGAAGAGGAGCCACCTACGAGTTGGAATATGGCGATCCCAGGTGAATATGGGTTCTATAGCAATGTGAATCCCAATGTAGATCACCCGCGCTGGTCGCAAGCATCCGAACGCCGGATCGGTGGTGGACTTTTCGCGAAGCGTGAACCAACGCTTATGTTCAATGGTTACGAAGAAGAGGTCGCCGATCTGTATGACGGTATGGATCTTGCGAAAAACTATTGAAGTCATGCGGGCCCTAAGTCAGATCCTTCGCCGCGTTCCAGTTTGGGTCGTTTATGTGCTGGGCTTATTGCCGGCCCCTTGGTTGTTTTACCTCGGTCTTACCGGAGGCTTGGGTGTAGAACCGATCGAGGCGCTTGAGCACAGGTACGGAGAACTTGCACTTCAACTATTGATCATTGGGCTGGCGATTACGCCGCTGCACCGACAATTCCGCCTGAATCTCATCAAGTTTCGCCGTGCAATTGGCGTATTAACTTTCACATATGTCAGCTTGCACCTGCTGGTCTGGCTTGTGCTGGATGTGCAGGTGCCTAGTGAGATTTGGGCTGATATTCTCAAGCGCCCATACATCACGGTCGGCATGGCGGCGTTTGCGCTGATGGTACCGCTGGCACTCACTTCAAATGATTGGTCAGTTCGCAGGCTTGGAATCCGCTGGCGCAAAGTTCACAAGCTCGTTTATCCCGTGGCGATCTTAGGTGCGCTTCATTACGTAATGCTGGCAAAAGGGTTCCAGATCGAGCCTTTGATATACTTAGTGGTTATTTTGGCTCTTTTAGCGTTACGCCTACCGTTCTCGGGCATGTTTCAACGATCTCGTCAGGCCGACATTAGGTGATTTGACCTGAGTCTGTGGGTAACTCTGTACATAAGTCTCTTTCCAGAATTACCTAAGCAATTTTCGTCAGTGAAATTTGAGAATTAATCATTTAACTAACTGTTTTTAAACAATGTTTTACCGAAGTGGGATTTTTTTTGAACTTTTGTCTTTTTCTTCTTGCGGAAGTATTGAGTTGGGCTTAGAAGGCGCTTCACCGGGTCTTTATGGGTTTGGTGACGGGCTGGAGAGTTGGCTGGACGCATCGGAGAGACGGTGGGCATCTGAGGTAAGGGATTGGGCGGTTGCGCTGATTTATTGGCGTGATGGTCTTGTTTTTTGGTCTTGGTTGTTTGTTCTTTGACATTATTGGATAACTGAAGAGATATGTGGGCGGTTTGGTTCGTATCGACGGATTGGATGTCTGTATATCGCGCTGGTAGGGGTTTATCTCCGATGACCAGTGTCAGCTTCACTGTTTGAGTGGTTCACTGATTTCTTAGGAGATCTGTGTACATCAAACAGATGACTCTTGATTGTTTCTTCGCCTAGCCGGGTGAGGGGTATTGCTTAAACGTGCTCAAGTAGCCGAATAGGCGGTAGTACAATCAAGGATGTGCAGAGGTTCGAACGTCAAGGACAGGTTAGCAATAGCCTTTCAACTTGAGAGTTTGATCCTGGCTCAGAACGAACGCTGGCGGCAGGCCTAACACATGCAAGTCGAGCGCGCCTTTCGGGGTGAGCGGCGGACGGGTTAGTAACGCGTGGGAATATGCCCAAAGGTACGGAATAGCCTCTGGAAACGGAGAGTAATACCGTATGTGCCCTTCGGGGGAAAGATTTATCGCCTTTGGATTAGCCCGCGTTAGATTAGGTAGTTGGTGGGGTAATGGCCTACCAAGCCTACGATCTATAGCTGGTTTTAGAGGATGATCAGCAACACTGGGACTGAGACACGGCCCAGACTCCTACGGGAGGCAGCAGTGGGGAATCTTGGACAATGGGGGCAACCCTGATCCAGCCATGCCGCGTGAGTGAAGAAGGCCCTAGGGTCGTAAAGCTCTTTCGCCTGTGAAGATAATGACGGTAGCAGGTAAAGAAACCCCGGCTAACTCCGTGCCAGCAGCCGCGGTAATACGGAGGGGGTTAGCGTTGTTCGGAATTACTGGGCGTAAAGCGCACGTAGGCGGATCGGAAAGTTGGGGGTGAAATCCCGGGGCTCAACCCCGGAACTGCCTCCAAAACTATCGGTCTAGAGTTCGAGAGAGGTGAGTGGAATTCCGAGTGTAGAGGTGAAATTCGTAGATATTCGGAGGAACACCAGTGGCGAAGGCGGCTCACTGGCTCGATACTGACGCTGAGGTGCGAAAGTGTGGGGAGCAAACAGGATTAGATACCCTGGTAGTCCACACCGTAAACGATGAATGCCAGACGTCGGCAGGCATGCCTGTCGGTGTCACACCTAACGGATTAAGCATTCCGCCTGGGGAGTACGGTCGCAAGATTAAAACTCAAAGGAATTGACGGGGGCCCGCACAAGCGGTGGAGCATGTGGTTTAATTCGAAGCAACGCGCAGAACCTTACCAACCCTTGACATCCCGGGACCGGTCCAGAGATGGGCCTTTCACTTCGGTGACTCGGTGACAGGTGCTGCATGGCTGTCGTCAGCTCGTGTCGTGAGATGTTCGGTTAAGTCCGGCAACGAGCGCAACCCACATCCCTAGTTGCCAGCAGTTCGGCTGGGCACTCTATGGAAACTGCCCGTGATAAGCGGGAGGAAGGTGTGGATGACGTCAAGTCCTCATGGCCCTTACGGGTTGGGCTACACACGTGCTACAATGGCAGTGACAATGGGTTAATCCCCAAAAACTGTCTCAGTTCGGATTGGGGTCTGCAACTCGACCCCATGAAGTCGGAATCGCTAGTAATCGCGTAACAGCATGACGCGGTGAATACGTTCCCGGGCCTTGTAC